>VGJU01000172.1 GCA_016867335.1 Candidatus Zixiibacteriota bacterium
CGAAGATTTGCGGGACACGAGCCGAATATACGAGATTGGTCAGGTGGAATTGCTGGCGGAATTTCTGCGTCGACAGGCCGGCCAATTGCTCAACGTTGCAACCCTCTCCACCCGGGTTCGCGCCTCTCAGGACTCCATCAGACGTTGGATCGCCGTGTTGGAAGGGTTGTACTACTGTTTCAGAATCTCCCCATGGTCAAACAATATTGGGCGAAGTCTGTTAAAAGAACCCAAAGTCTATCTATGGGATTGGTCGACGCTGGATACACCGGGCGCTCGTCATGAAAATCTGGTGGCCGTGCATCTCCTCAAAGCCATTCACTGGTGGCAAGATACCGACATGGGAGATTTCGGGTTATATTTTTTGAGGACAAAAGATCAGCGGGAGGTGGACTTTCTCATCACACAGGACACCCGTCCCTATGCGCTGATCGAGGTCAAGACGTCCGAACAACAGACGCTGAGCGGATCGCTTGCCTATTTTCAGCGGATGACCGGCGCTCCCCACGCCTTTCAGGTCGTTATGGAGGCAGATTATGCCGAAATGGACTGTTTCGACCTGACACACCCGGTCAAAGTACCCGCCCGGACACTGCTTTCCCAGCTTGTGTGATCGCCTGGAAGACGCTCACACGCCGGATTGAACGCCGACAAAACAAGTTTCCAACTCCCTTCCTCCGGGCTTGACACGCCGTCTCCGTGTCCATAGATTTTTGCACGATTTACCAGAAGCCTTCGCGGTCGTATGTAAAACAGTCTTCCCTCCTTACATCCATTCGCATGCCGGCCGGGTCTAACCCTCCGATCCGGAGGCGGTCTTTTTTACGGAAACCCATGCAAACGCATCATCGAATCATCAACGGCGACAGCCGCAAAATGGATGCGATACCGGATCTCCAAGCTGAAATCACCCGTCTGCAGAAACGTTGATGTCCCTGACTACCGCATCCCCACCCGAATCCCCGCCCGAAGCCGCCATGCCGGTCGTCCGTTCCTCCGGGGTTACGCTCCGCTCAGCATTACTCGGTCTTTTCTGCGCCGTCGCCATCGCCATCGTAGCGCCACACGCCCAGTTTGTCATGCGGTCGTCGGTCCTCACCGCCGACTATTTCTCACCCGCCCCGTTTATGCTGCTCTTTCTCGTCTTTCTCGTGATGAACGTAGCGCTACGGGCGTTCCGCGAAACCTTTGCCCTGACCCCGCAAGAATTGCTCGTCGTCCTTATCATGGGCATGGTGTCGGCGGGGTTTGCCACCAACGGTTTCTCTTCACCGTTTATCGCCGTCGTTACCGCGCCCTATCTGAGCGCCACACCGGAAAACCGGTGGGCGGAGTATTTTTTCGCCCACATCCCTGAATGGGCGGTGGTGCACGACCAACACAACGCGCTCACCTATTACCGCGACGGTCTGCCTCCGGGTGCCTCGATCCCGTGGGAAGCATGGACACTACCGCTCCTCTGGTGGCTCAGTCTCATGGCGGCCATCGTCTTTATGGCGCTGTGTATCACCGTCATCCTCCGTAAACAGTGGGTGGAAAACGAAAAACTGGTCTTTCCGCTGATGCAGGTTCCGTTGGCGCTGATTCAGGGGACGGAAACCCCCCCGTTTTATTCACGGTTGTTTCGTAACCGCATCTTCTGGGCCGGGTTTGCCATTCCCGTGATCCCCATGTGCTGGAATATCGCAGGCTACTTTACCACCACGCTTCCCTTTTTCCCCTATTTTGGCAACAACCCCGGCGTGATCACCGTCGTCGCAGGTGTACCCGTATTTTTTATCAGCTTCTACCCGTCGGTCGTCGGTATCGCCTATTTTGTCAACTTGGACGTGCTGGCCGGGCTTTGGTTTTTCTATCTGCTTGGCATGATCGAGTTTGGGATGTTTAACGAATCGGGGATCACGATTCCGGGGTACGACAACTACAGCGCGGATCATGCGGCGGTGGGTTGGCAAAACATGGGGGCTTTTTGTCTTTTAGTGATCTGGGTCCTGTGGCGCGGTCGCCAGCATATCCGCGCCGTGTTTGCACAGGCGTTTGGCAGACGTAGCGACCTTGACGATTCGGACGAGTTTTTCTCCTATCGCACCGCCGTCTTCGGGCTGATCGGCGGGACGGTATACGCGCTGCTCTGGCTCAATCAACTTGGCATCAGTCTGTTTGTCGGCGCGTTGTTTCTGACGATGGTGTTTTTTATCTATATCGGCACGTCCCGCATCATCATGGAAAGCGGCGTTCCCTTTATCCGCGGGCCTATGATCGCGCAGGTGTTTGCCTTTTACACCGTCGGTTCCGCCAATATGACGCCGCAGACCATGACCGGTCTGGCGCTTACCTATGGCGCGCTGGGCGAGATCAAATCCAGCTTTATGCCACAGATGACACACAGCGCCAAACTTGCGGAGCAGGGAAAAGGCTGGGGGCGCTCGCTTGGGTGGGTCATCGGTCTGGCCTGCACCGCCGGACTGCTGGTGTCGCTGTACTGGCACATCCACATGGCCTATACATACGGCGCTAAAACCATGAACTCATGGTGGTTTCTGCTCGACAACATCGGCGGAAAGATTCCGTTTGACCAGACACTGGTCAAAATGAAAGACCCCTTTGGCCCGGACTGGATCAGACTGCTCTGTTTTGGCGTCGGAGCGGGTTTTATGTGGCTGTTTATGTGGCTCCGGGCGCGCTATACCTGGTGGCCTGTGCATCCCATCGGTTTTACCGTGATCAATGCGCACCCGATCCGGTATATGATGGTGTCGATCTTTTTTGCCTGGCTGATCAAACGCATCCTGCTTTGGATCGGCGGGGTAGAGCTTTATCGCAAGGCACAGCCGCTTTTTATCGGGCTGGTCATCGGATATTTTACCGGTGTGGCGCTGTCCATGATGGTCGATTTTATCTGGTTTCCGCAGGCAGGGCATCACATCTATGGCATCGACTAAACTGCACCGCATCGGCTCCGCCTTTCTGCTGGTCATTGCCGTCGTCCTGCTGGCGTCGGTCGTCGTGGGTATCGACACGGTTTCGCGTTTCTTTTTAAGCGCTTATGTACCGGAAAGCCGTCTCGGCGCGCCCAAACCCGTTGCCGCCGAAGCCACCGACGCCGAGATCGCGGTGCGCACCGCCATCCGTGACCGCATCGATGTGGCGGTCTCCGAAACACGCACGCGGCAGATCGTCGGCGATCTGTCCTCCCTTCCGTCGCGGGTCGTCGGCTATCCCGGCAACGAAACCGCCTACCGCTACGTCCGCAGTGCCTTTGAGCGGATCGGCCTCCATGACATCGCCGCCGACACGTTCCGGGTCGCCATGCCCATAGATCGTGGCGCGGCACTGGCCGTCGCCGGAGATACCGTTTCGCTTTTTGCGCTCTGGCCCAACAAGGTACGCACGTCTGCTCTGCCCGAAAAAGGGCTTGCCGGTCCACTCGTATACGGCGGTAAAGGCGAATGGCGCGACCTCGACGGCAAACCGCTCGATGGTAGCATCGTCCTGATGGATTTCGACTCGGTGGACCGGTATCGAAACGCCCGGATGATGGGCGCGCGGGCCATCGTATTTTTTGACAACGGGCTGGTAAGCCGCGGCGAAGCGGAATGGAAGATGGACGAGATACCGCTCAATATCCCCCGGTTTTACGTCCGTCGAGAAGACGCCCTGCGGCTTGTCGAACACGCGAAAAACCGTCCGCAGGCGCGTCTTGAGGCCCGGATGGACTGGGAAAACGTCTCCACATGGAATGTATGGGGCTGGATACCGGGGAGCGATGCGCCCCTACCGGCCCGTCCGGATGAAACGCCAAAACGATGGAAAGACCGACTGATCGTGCTGACCACGCACTACGACGCCATGTCGGTCGTGCCGGGCGTCGCGCCGGGGGCGGAACACGCCGCCTCGATGGCCGCCCTGCTCCAGATCGCCGAAGTGCTTCGCGCGTCGGAACCGGGATATACCGTGCTGTGTCTGGCTACCTCCGGTCACTATGCCGCGCTTTCGGGCATCACCGATTTTCTGACACGCCACGCCCGCACCGGACGGCGGTTTCTCGAAGCCATACCCCCGGAACATCGCATCCTGCCCGATGTGCTGATCAACCTCGACCTGTCGAGTGGCAGCGATCAGGTGGCTGTGTTTAGCGAAGGCTATACGGAGTTTTTCGACAAACAGCAGGAGACGGCCATCCTCAAACGCACCGCGCCGTTTGGCCGCCGACTGGAGGTTTATGCGCAGACACAGTTTGGCAAAGAAGCGCCCCGCCGCTATATGGACGGCATCCTGCCCGTAGGACGGTCCACAGGCGATCTGTTCCCGACCTTTATCGCCATGGACCACGAACCCGCGCATCGCGCCGGGCTTACCGCCTTCTCGTTTGTCACCCCAAACGACCTGCGCATCCGTGTGGATACACCCGCCGACCTGCCCGAATACATGCGTTTCGACGCGCTGACCCGGCAGATCGAGACGATTTCGGCGCTCATGATGGCGTTGACACGCGACCCGGAAGCGCTCGACATCCCGGATGCGCCGATGAAAGACCTCGGACGCAATCTTACCGGACGTATCGTCGAATGGGACCGATCCAAAGAGCTGTTTACCCCCAAAACTCCGCTCCCCGGCTCGCTTGTCACCCTGCGGACCGACTGGGGAAATTATTCGGGGGTGCGGACGCTCAAGACCACGATCGCCGACAGCGTCGGCGCATTCGCCTTTTACAACCTGCCTGCGCTCAACATGTTCCGGGTACGCGCCTATCGCTTTGATGAAAACGGCGACATCGCCTATGCGCCCGATCTCGGCGAAGAAGGTGCCAAAATGTTTCCCGTGGACATCCCCGCCACCGGTGAAGTCATAGGCTGTGTACAGGTGCTGTTTCGTTGCCGGTCGCTTGACCTTATGGAAACGCTTGATCCGGCTTCGCTGTTCGATCTCGGCGCGCTGACCGTGCTCAACGCCCACAACGCCGGGTTGCGTAAATTCGGGGCGGATTTCTACGACGACTTTGGCGGCAAATCCGCTGTGGTGTACGCGCCACCCGGATCGGTCGTCAAAGCGCTTGCCAGCGCAGGCCCTGCCAGCATCAAATACCTCATGACCCACACACCCGACAAGATGCTGACAAACCCCGTTCCGCCGGAGGACATAGACGAGACGGTGCGGACGGCGGCACAGGGACAGGGCTATCCCGTAGATGCGGGGATCGTGACCTATCCCATGTACCGAACCGCGCAGGACCTCTGGGTGCTGGACGACATTCGTCTCAACGGCATGATCCGTCACGGTGTCAAAAACGACCGCGCCTCTCTACTCCATGCGCAGGCGCGACAGGCACTGCTTGACGCGCGCGAATCCCTTGCCCGGCTCGACTATACCGGTTTTGTCGCCGGTGCGCGCAAAGCATGGGGACTCGAAGTCCGTGCCTACCCCGATATCAAAGCCACCGCCGACGACACCGTAAAGGCCGTCATCTTCTATTTTATCCTCGTGCTTCCGTTTGCCTTTATCATCGAACGCCTGCTGTTTGGATTTACCGACATCCGCAGACAGATGACCGCCTTTGGTGGGCTGTTTGTGCTTGTGTTTCTGATTCTTCAGCGTGTACACCCCGCGTTCAAACTCAGCATGACGCCTTATATCGTCTTTCTGGCCTTTGTCATCATGGCGCTTGGCGCGGTTGTGATGTTTTTGCTGACCTCCAAATTCAACGGCGAGATGAATCGGATCAAAAGCCAGGCCACCGGTGTTCACGAGACCGATATCGGACGGCTCAGCGCCACCGGCGTGGCGATCAATCTCGGCATCTCCAATATCCGCAAACGAAAAATGCGGTCCACACTTACGGCGATCACCCTGATCCTGCTCACCTTTACCGTTCTTTCGTTTACCTCGTATTCGACCAGTCTCCAGTTTTACAAAATCGTGCGTCCCAACACGCCGTCGTATCAGGGCGCGCTGATCCGCAATCCGTCGTGGTGGTCGCTCGACACCCTGCTCCCCGACTATCTGACCGGCGCGCTCGGGAACGTCGCCATTATCGCGCCCCGCGCCATGTGGATGGCCGATTTTACCTCGTCGCGTGTCGATTACGAAAACCGGGAGACGGGCGAAAAAAGTTTTATCACCGCGCTGATGGGTTTTAGCCCCAACGAACCCGCGATAACGGGCATCGACACGTTGCTGACCCCCGGAAGCCGGTGGTTTGCACCCGGCGAGCGCGACGTCTGCATCCTCCCTACCGAGGTGGCGGCGCGTATCGGTCTTACACCGGACCGGATCGGCGCGGTCGTTCATGCGATGGGCGTCTCTTACCGGGTAATCGGTTTTATCGACACGCGCGCGTGGGACCGGATGCGGGATCTGGACGACGAGCGTATGACGCCCATCACCTTTCAGCAAGAGGGAACGGTCAACACGGGTGATTTCAACACGCTGTTTACCATGACGCCGGGTGAGCATTTAGACGCTTTTAACACGCTTATTCTGCCATACGACCATCTGATCGAGATCAACGGACGGCTTCGCTCAGTCGCCCTTGCGCCCCGCCCCGACACTCCGGAGGGCGAGGAACGGTTTTATGGAGCCATAAACCGACTGACCTCTTTATCCGGCGGCGAGACGTTTTACCGCGAAATCGAAGCGTTTTTGTCACGGCTGTCCATCGCCGTATTTGTCGGCAAAGAAGATAAAGTAACGATATACAGTTCTATCGGGGTCACGTCCGTATCCGGGCTTCAGCGGTTGATTATGCCGATTCTGATCGCCGCGCTTTTGGTACTCAATACGATGATGGGAGCGGTCCATGAAAGGTTCCGGGAAATTGGTGTGTACAGCGCTGTGGGGCTGGCTCCCAGCCATGTCAGCGCGCTCTTTTTTGCCGAAGCGTTTGTATTTGCCACGATCGGGGTAGTGGTCGGCTATCTGCTTGGTCAGGCCGCCACAATGACGATGACAGCATTAGGGATGATGCAGGGACTGTCGCTCAACTACTCTTCGATGTCTGCGGTTTTCTCCTCGGTGATCGTGATGGCGGTGGTGATGCTCTCCGCCGCGTACCCGGCCAAAAAAGCCGCCGACATGAGCGTACAGGACGTCTCGCGTCGCTGGACCCTGCCCGAGCCGGATGGCGATCTCTGGCAGTTCGAATTTCCGTTTACCGTTTCCTCGGCGGAAGCGGCGGGTATCAGCGCGTATCTGCTCCATGTCTTTCGCGCCCACGCGCACGGAGTGGGTGAAGGATTTGTCACCGACGGGGCAAGGCTATACGCGACAAACGGCGACGGAAACCGCGTCTACACCACCAAAGCCGCCACATGGCTGGCTCCTTTCGATCTCGGACTCAGCCAGACGACCCGGATCGTTTTTCGTCCTATGGACGAAGATCCCTCCATGTACCGGATCGACATGACGCTTGAACGCAGAAGCGGCGACCTCAGTTCGTGGACCGTCCGCAACCGGGCGTTTCTCAAAATCCTCCGCAAACGGTTTCTGGTATGGCGAACCATGGGACAGACGCTCAAAGAGTCGTATGCGCGGGAAGGCAGAAAAGAAATCGAAACCGTGCGTGGTGAGCCTGTCGAAGCCCGCACGGGGGAAAAGGAAGACAAGGAGACCGAACGCATATGAGCGTTCCCGAAAAACCGGCGTCTGCCACAACGGATGCGGACTACCGCATCGTTCCGGAGGATACGCCCTACCGCGACGGGTTTAACATGCGGACCGTATGGGCGGCGCTTTTTATCGGGTTTGTCATGACGCCGGGGGCGATCTATCTCGACCTTGTGACCGGCCAGAACATTGCCGGTGCGGGGCAGTGGGTCACCATCATCATGTTTATCGAAATCAGCAAGCGGCTTTTTATCCGACTGTCCCCGCAGGAGACCATCATCCTATACTGGCTGGCCGGCGGGCTGACCACCGCGGGCAGCGCCTTTCAGACCTTTATCTGGAATCAATATCTTATCCAATCGCCATATACGGACGGAATTACACAGTACATCCCCGACTGGGTCGTACCGGGTCGCGATTCGGAGGCGCTGGCGCAACGGACGTTTTTTCACGCGGACTGGACAAAACCGGTTTTGCTAATGGCGGCGACGACGGCACTGGGTTTTTTCAACAGCCTGTCGATGGGGTATCTGGTATTCAGGGTTACAAACGACATCGAGCGGCTTCCGTTTCCTCTTGCGCCCGTACAGGCGGGTGGTGCGACGGCGCTGGCGGAAAGTTCGAGCGGTGTGGAGACGTGGCGATGGCGGGTGTTTAGCATCGGATCGGTGATCGGCATGGCATGGGGGCTGGTATACGCAGGCGTTCCTACCCTGACCGGGATTCTGTTTGTCAACAAGATCGAATTCATCCCCATTCCTTTTGCCGATTTTACTACGCAGTTTCAGAGTCTTCTGCCCGCCACCCCGATCGGGTTGGGGACCGATCTCGGCGCGGTCCTCACGG
>VGJU01000173.1 GCA_016867335.1 Candidatus Zixiibacteriota bacterium
CGACGTGATCCACCCCCCAATCCGGCGGGATCTTGCTCTCGGCGTAAAAATGGCTAGTCCGAATACTGGCTCACGCTTCGGGGGTTGACGCCGGAAGCAGCATATACGGTCGAGACGCTTGGCGTCGGTCATACCGTCTTGCGCGCTACAACAGTCCTGATGACCGAAGGACTGGTTGCAATGCTTGCCGCGCCGGACATATCGGCGGTTTATCTGCTCCGCCGGGCTACGTCTCCGCCTGTTGCGTTCGCATCATCTTTATCGTCGTAATAAGCAGGATAAGGGCAGTAGCAGGTATCGCGCCCAAAAGAACGACCTGATTGAATACCGGAAGCGAGGTATTTTGGGTGGAAGACAAAAAGAGGTATAGCGTATAGACGCCGTAATAGGTCAGAAATACAAACCCTTCCCAGCGGGCGATTAAATACCCTGTATAGAAAATCGGCAGACATCCGACAGCCACCGCGATCATCACCGGAATGTCGAATTGCAGCGCGACCGGAGAAATTGTGATGCCGCTGGCGGAAACCATTCCGGACACGCCCAGCACCCCGAGGATGTTAAAGATATTGCTCCCCACTACGTTGCCTATGGCGATGTCCCGTTCGCCGCGTATGCTGGCAACGATCGAAGTCGCCACCTCTGGTAGCGATGTCCCCGCCGCTACCAATGTCAGCCCTATGATCAACTCGCTGATTCCCAACTGACGGGCAATATCCATGCAACCCGTGATAAACCACTGAGCACCCAGCACCAGCATGATAAGCCCACCCACCACCCATGCGATATTGCTCAGCCAGGCCGCCGGGTTTTCGACTCGCTCGACTTTGTTGTCCGTTTTGTCTGCGCCGGTTCGTCGGGAATGGTAGATCAGAAAACCCGTATAGGCTATCATTCCGGTAAAAAAGAGGGTCCCCTCGATACGTGAAATCGTTCCGTCGAGGCTTACCAGCAGGGTAAGGATGGACACCCCGATCATGAGCGGCACGTCCAGCCGTACCAGTTGAGACGAGACGGTCAAGGGAACGATAAGCGCCGATAAGCCGAGGATGAACAATACATTGATAATGTTGCTCCCCACGACGTTGCCCAGCGCGATGTCGTTCTGTCCGCCCATGCCGGCGACCATGCTGACTGCCATCTCCGGCATGCTGGTTCCGTACGCCACTACCGTAAGCCCGACCACCAGCGGGGAAAGCCCGGTCGCCGTCGCCAGTCGAGATGCACCCCGGACAAGCGCTTCGGCTCCGACGGTAAGCACAACCAATCCGGCTAGTATCATAAGAAACGACATGCACAATCCTTCCTGTCAAATTCGTATCTGCTGTTAACCTTTTTCACATTAAAGGGTTACACGCATCTCACTGCCCATTCGTTTACATACCGTTGACGGTTTTCAGCGTCTCTTCCAGTATCTCGATGGAAGGACGGTCAAACGGATCCATCCCGACATACTTGAAACGGATCACCCCGTTTTTGTCGATCAGGATCATGGTAGGACGCACTTCTACCTGTTTTTCGGTAGCTTTTTCAATCGCGTATAGCTTTGCCAGTTTTCTTTCCGCATCGGCCACAACCGTAAAGGGAATCTCTTCACGGGTAAGTTTAGACTTGACCATAAGATACTGCACCCGTTCGATGCTTTCCGGGGTGACGAATACCAGTTCCGTATTGTGTTTGGAAATTTTGCCGTACTCCGCGCGCAACTCTCCGAGTTGCTTGAGGCAAAGCGGTCACCAGTAGCCTATCCAGCCTCGGTGTACCACGACAAGGACGTTTTTCTTTCCCTTGAAATCGGCTAAACTGACCGTTTTGCCGTTGGCGTCCGGAAAGGTAAATTCGGGCGCCGGTTGGCCAACAGCAGGAACACGCTGCATCTGTGCGTCTGATGTCCGGGCCATGCCGGCCAACAACGCCAGCACCAACATCCCACCGATAAAATGTTTCATGAAACACCCCCGGATAAGGTTGTTAAGCATAAAAGATGCTACAAAACATCTCTGACAACAAGCCTGCTACTCTTCCGCTCCTCCGCCTCCTTGCTCTGGCGTGGACCGCGTGTTTGGCGTCGTCTCTTCGTGCTCCTTGCCCCAGTAGGTGATGTTCTGAAGCGAAAGCGCACGTCTGAAGATCGGCGTGGTATTGTTGAGGATATTCGGGCGGCGGATGCCGGGAATCGCAAGCACGTCGTAGATTTCGTTGCATGAGTTGACGTACTTGATCTGTCCGATCATAGCGCCTGTAGGCAGGTGAAAAATTATAATACCGCAGAACGTAGCGCCTTCCTGCGCCAGCGGAAGATCACCAAAGGTATGCGTTTTTCTAAGGTGCGACGAGCCGACAAAGAGATAGTCACCCAGACGGTCCATGCCGCGCACAAACCCCGAAACCCGGTTGATCACGTCATAGGTTCCATCTTCCGGGTTGGCGCGGACGATTTCTCCGCTGGCTGACAGCAACAAATACAACTCACCGTCGTATACACGTGGTGTGTGAGGCATGGGGAGATTGCGGATCAGAATTTCGTTTGTCGAAATGTCCATGAGGATGCCGCCCTTGAGCTTGTCCGGACGCCATCCTTGCAATGTGTTTGTCGTTCCGAATGCGGTAACGTAGCGCGGTTTGCCGTTTACCGCCGCCATGCCGTTTAGATGACAGCGATCCTCCGGTACCAGTTCCGTAATAAAGGACGGTTTCCAAATCGGAACAAAGCTGTAGTAGTCGTCCAGCCGGAAAAGACACGAAAAAAGTGTGTTAACGCCGATAAGCCCGTTGGGTGTCCACAAAAGATCATGGGTGTCGATGGCTCCCGAATAGTGGGCCGACCGAGGTAGGAACACCGCGTCGTACCAGTTGGGCTTGTTGGGATAACCCGACGCCATGCGAGGATCGTTGACCAGCGTCACGATCTCGTGTTTGGTCGCTACGGCCAGACGCCGGTCTTCGTATGCCAACCCCATCGGCACATCGAACGTTCTTGGCAGTTGATGGAGTTTTTCTCCGTCCGTACTACTCAATAAAATCACCTTACCCGCCTGATAGGTGCTGAGTGCCAGCGTACAGTTGAGCGCGGCCAGCAATTCCGCGACTTCAGGGGTATAGGTACAGGTAAAAGGCGGGCGGGATGGATCCATCATGCAAAAGAGCTCTGAGAAAAGATCGAACGACAAGTTTTTAAACGACAAACGCGAACAATATACATCGTTTCGGGGTGCGATTCAACTTCTTTTGGATCGTCGTCTCAAAGCCGAATTCGGAATTTCTAAAATTTTTCTTGCCCTGTCTTTCATGATATAGTATTCTATCGAACGAACTCCCCTACATGTTGTGTGCGTTATGAAATAGTCTAAAATTAGAACGGTATGGACAAAGTGCAGAACGTCCATACCGGCTTTCCCGTGTTCAGGGTATTTTTCGGCCTATGCGTGGCAACTCCTCCATAGCATACTCCCCATGGGACGGGCGTTTTCCCGTATATGCCCCAGTGGTGGCCCTGTTGTGGCGACTGTCCGAGCGGCAACCCGGTGATACGGCGCAACTCTGCGCTACGATCTCCTCGGATCCCGGGCTGTGTGGTGCAGTGCTGACCGCCGCCAACACGGTGCGCGCCGTGCTGTCCATAGACGAAGCCATCGAACTTATGGGTACGGAAGCGGCCACAGCCATCGCGCTAAGCGCCGCGCTCGATCCGTTCCCCGACACACGGGGGTGTTCCGCAGCGGATCGTACCCGACGCTGGCGTCGCGCTTTAACCGGCCGGATGATGGCCGAAACGCTGGCATCCGAAACCGGCATGGCCTTACCCCGCATCGCGGCGACGGCCGGTCTTATGCACGATATCGCCGGTGTCGTGTTGTATCAGGACGACAACGCCGCCGCCTCTTGCCGCCTGTTGGAAGACGCCGGGTGGCCGTTTCGGATCACGGAAGCCATTCGGCTACAACCTTATCCGCCCTCCGCAGAAGCCGCCCCCGACCTGCGCGTCTGTCTGTATCTGTCGCGTCGTCTGATGTAATACTCGTCTTTAGAACCACAGGCAAACGTCGCCGATCTTTTGTCGCTGTGCAATCTTGTCGGGGTGTCGATAGAAACGCTTCAAACCGTAGGAAAACATATCTAAAATCGAGTTGCCACGCTCGAAGCCTCGCTGTCGTCTGTCGAGGAGACCGAACGTTTTTTGCGCGAAGCCCCTGCAACCCTGTTTCCCCGCATGGGACGCGCGCTGGCTCGGCTCGGCATGGCCGCGCAGACCGCTGTCCGTCAGGAAACGCTCCTGTCCACTACCCGAGGTCTTTTCGCCTCCGTGCTTCGGTCCTCTTCGCTTGACGCCGCGCTGTTCGACATGGCCGAAACCGCTCGTAGAGTGGCAGGACTCGATGCAGTGGAATATCGATTTTACGGCCACCAAGGTTGCTTGTCCGGAACCGCCGGAACGCTCGCAGAGGGTCTTGTGCCATTTGGCGCGGCGGTCATGGATGCCGGCGAGTGGGGGCGAGAAACGCTGACCGGACTATGCAGTCCGATACATGGCGATCTCGGTGCGGCACAGACCGTTCTTACACATTGTGCCGCGCTTGCCGGATGCGCAGTGGAAGCGATACGTCGGGTCGAATCTATCCGCGTTTCGGCAGAGCGGCTCGAAAACGCCTCCGTGTCCCGGTCCGCCGAACCTCACCCCGACGAGGCGCGTCTGCGCGATCTCGACGAGATGGCGGCGCAAATCGCCCATATTTTCAACAATTTGCTGGCCGGTATTCTCGGACGCGCTCAGTTGATGCTCAAACGCCCCGACGATACCGAGAAAATAACGACGGGTCTTCAGACTATCGAACAGACCGTGCTCAAAGGAAAACAGATCATCCGACATCTTCAGCTTGCCAGCCAGCCCGACCCGGTTGCACCCGACGGCCCTGTCGCGCTTGACGTCTTGATCGCGCAAGTGGCCGCAGAGCAAAGTGCGACAGGTAAGACGTCGAGTGTCGATATCGTCGTCGATCTGCCGTCAGAGGGGGTCTGGGTGTCCGGACGGGAAGAGGAAATCCATCTCATGCTGACACAGATCGCGCTCAACACTTTGGAAGCCATGCCCGGAGGAGGTCAGCTGTCCATGACGCTACGCTCCGGCCCGGATGGCGCAACCGTCGAGGTGACGGACACCGGACCGGGGATTCCCGAAACTTTGCTGTCGCGTATTTTCGACCCGCTGTTTACCACGCGAGGCCCGCAGAGCGCAGGTCTCGGACTCAGTCTTGCCCGTACCGTCATGCGGCGGCACGGCGGAACCATCGACATGGCTTCCGTCTCCGGAAAAGGCGCACGGGTAACGATGCGGTTCCCACTGTCCTACGAGGGGCCGGCCGGCGCAATGCCCCCCCCGTGTCAATGGACGTTCTTCTACCGTACCCACGCAGGAGCGCGTATGAACATTCGCGTCGAACAGACCTCGCCCGCCACCGTTCACCAGATTACGGACATGGCCGGACGGATCAATGAGTTGGAAGCAGTTAACCAGACCCTGCGTCGCCAACTGGAAGAAGCCCGGTTGCAACTGTTTCAGGCTAACAAGGTGTCCGTAGTCGGCCAGATGGTGGCGACGGTAGCGCACGATCTGAACAACCCGCTCAACGGCATTCTCGGCTATTCCCAACTGATGATCAAGCGTACGACCGACGAGACCGCCCGCACGGGACTTCAAAAAATAGAATCCGAGGCGCAACGCGCTACCCACATCGTTCAGACCTTGCTGGCGTTTGTCCGTGACCACAAACCCGAAAAACAATCGATCCAACTCAACGACATCATCGCCCACATGGCCGAACTACGGGCGCATCACCGAATGATCAACCATATCGACCTCAGCCTTGGTCTCGAATCCGATCTTCCCATGCTGATCGCCGAACCGCATCAAATCGGTCAGGTCGTACTCAACCTGTTGAGCAACGCGGAACAGGCCATCGCCGGTTCCGCGGTACGCGGGGCCATCCGTATCACCAGCGAGGTGTCAAGCGACGGCAGGCAACCGATCGTCCGGATTCGTATTCGGGACAATGGGCCGGGCATTGCCACCGACTTGTTGCCGCGTATCTTTGAACCGTTTTTTACGACCAAGACCGCCGGACAGGGCACGGGGCTGGGATTGTCCATCTGTCGGCAGATCGTGGAAGAACATGAGGGGCGGTTGAGCGTGGAGTCACAGACAGGAAACGGCGCGACGTTTACGATCGATCTTCCGGTGACCGACGAGCCGCATTTTGCGCCGTCCGTGCCCGGACCGGCGAAGCCTTCCGCGCCTTCCGTGCCGCCGTCACGCGGATTGGTCATCGATGACGAACTGGTCGTGCGAGAATTCGTAAACGAAACCTTTACTTCTGAGGGGCACTGCATCGATGCGGCAGCCAACGGCAGGGAAGCCTTCGAGGCGCTAAAATGTAACCACTACGACTTTATCATTTGCGATCTACGCATGCCGGAGGTAAACGGGCAGACTTTCTACGACTTGGTCAAAAGTTTTGATGAACGGCTTAGCCGACGCATCATCTTTATTACCGGCGATACCGCCAATGCCAATACACACCGGTTTTCGAGGAAACGGGCAACTACTGTATCTACAAGCCTTTTCAACTCAACGATCTGATTGCGGTCGTAAACCGGGTCATTCTCGAAAGGGCGTAGAGCGGTTTCTATACATACAAAAGCAGTGTTACCGCAAGCCAAAGCCCCGCTACAAACATCCGATATGTAACCAAAAGCTCGCCGAGAAAAATGCTACGTTCGGTGTCTTCGTTTTTCCATGTGTGCGCCGTCAGGCTGGCCAGCCAGAGCGCGCCGATCAACGCATGAAATCGGACGGCCTCCCACAACATTTCCCCAGCAGCGTAGCGAGGATCGCCGGCGTCCTGAGCACTTTCCGTACCGATCATCTGCCACGGGCCGGGGATCGCCGCGGTAAACGCCATGTCCGTCACAAGTGCGGAGATCAGCCACATCCGGCCGGCGCGATATGACCGATGACCAAAACGGCGAACCGCCAGCCGGGCAAATCCCAGTCCGGCAAGGGCGGGAAAGCCGAGCGCCACAGGCGTCCTCCAGTCTACCGCCGGCCATTCGAGCGCGCCAAAACGAAACGCGATGTATGCGGCGACAAGTCCCGCAAAAAACATCGTCTCGCCGGCAAGAAAAAGCCGTACACCCAGACGGGCATTGTCATAAGAGGAGGTCATACCGGGTAGTTACACCTTGTCTACCGCCATGGCCGTAAACAGAATCACCAGATAGCCGAGTGTGGCGAAAAACAAACGACGCGCCGAAATTATGGACCGCGTAAAGACCAGATGCACGGCAAAGCCCGACAGTACAAGCCCCGTCGTCAGCGCCGTGTAAAAATACCCCATACCCGTAAGCCCGATTAGCGTTGGAAGCAGACTCAACGCGGAGAGCGCCATGCAATTGACGAAAATCTGCACGCTGGTGATTCTGCCGTCCGGATCGACGGCGGGAAGCAGATAAAACCCTGCACGTTCGTAGTCTTCCCGGAACACCCATGCCAGCGCAAGCGCATGGGGGAGCTGCCATAAAAACATAATAAGAAACAGGACGATCGCCTCGACTTCGATTTCTCCACGTACGGCGGTCCACCCGGTGACCGGCGGCAACGCGCCTGGAATCGCTCCGGCTACCGTTGCCAGTGTTGTTCGGTGTTTGAGCGGGGTATACACTAAAAGATAGGTAGCCGTTATGGCGCCCGTGACCGCGGCAGACAGCGTATTGACGATCAGCGCCAAATACCCCAACCCGACGGCGCTTGTCAGGAGCGAAAACCAAAGCGCCTGATTCGGGGTAAGAAGACCCGCCGGCAGCGGGCGCTGACGGGTACGCCGCATCATGGCGTCCCGATCACGTTCCATATATTGGTTGAGCGCCAGCGTGCCACCGGCCGCCAGCATCGTCCCCACCAGCGTATGGATCAGCAAACCGAAATCGACGTCGTTTGTCGCCAGATAAAACCCGATGCCGGTCGTTATTACCAGCATCAGGGCCAGACCGGGTTTGGTCAGAGAGACGAAAGCACCCCAAACCCCCGTGTTGGTTTTCATTTTTTCTGTTCCTGCGACGGAGGGGCGTGTTGTGGATAAAAATCCGTTTTTTGCTCCGGATCGCTGTACCGATAGGGTCCCCGGTAGACGACGAGGGGAGCGAAAAAATTGCCATGTGGCGGTGGCGAAACCGTGGCCCATTCGAGCGTGGCGGCGCACCACGGGTTGTCCCCCGCCGGCGTTCCCCGGCGCAGACTCCGGATCATGTTGACGACAAGCACCAGTTGCGCCAGTCCCATGATCGCCGCGCTCAAGGTGATAAACTCATGGATGGGTTGTAACGGTTGGAGAAATTCATACTGCATCGGATTGTA
>VGJU01000174.1 GCA_016867335.1 Candidatus Zixiibacteriota bacterium
GCTGGTTTTTGCAGTAGGCTTTGCTTTTGGCGCCTTCCTGTACGTTGAAATGATCGCCCCAACAGGCCAGTTCAAGCCCGTCGAACCCCCACCCGGCGGCTTTTTCCGCCAGCGTCTCCAGCGTCAGATCGGCCCACTGGCCGGTAAACAGGGTTACTGGTCGTCCCATGATACGCTCCTTTCGGACGGATTTCCTGCTTTATTTTCCCCCTTCACCCTTCAAACTTCATTCACCTTGACCCACGAACGGTTTTTGATCGACTCGGACACGGCCTCAAGCACGGCTTGATCTTTTACCCCCTCCTCGAAATCGGGGTGCAGATTTTTGTTTTTTCCTGCGATGGCCTGCATCAGATCGAACACTTCGTGTACAAACGTGTGTTCCCATCCGATGATATGACCCGGCGGCCACCAGTGCGACATATACGGATGCGCGCCGCCTTCGTTTACGATGATCTCGCGAAACCCTTGAATATGGGCTTCGTCTTCGCGGTTGTAATACTGAAGCTCGTTCATCTTTTCGAGATTGAAAGCGATGGAGCCTTTGCTGCCGTTGATCTCGAACCAGTTGCCGTTGCGTCGTCCACCTGCAAACCGTGTCGCTTCGAACGAGCCGATCGCGCCGTTTTCAAAACGCGCTAAAAACAGCGTGGCGTCGTCCACCGTCACCTTACCCTTTTTTCTCGACTTGCCCGACGAGGCCCCCAACGCGGCGTTGATGTCTTCGACCAGCGGGCGTTCCTTGATAAACGTCTCTTCCATGCCCGTCACTTCGGCAATATCGCCGACTAAATAGCGAGCGAGGTCGATGATGTGGGCGTTGAGATCGCCATGTGGACCGGAACCCGCTTTTTCTTTCTGCAGACGCCATACCAGCGGGAAGTTGGGGTCCATGATCCAGTCTTGAAGATATACGGCACGCCAGTGATAGATTTTGCCGATCCGTCCCTCGTCGATCAACTGCCGAGCCAGCGCTACCGCCGGAACCCGGCGGTAGTTGTACGCTACCATGCTCTTTACTTTGGCTTTTTTGACCGCCGCGGCCATGGCACGGGCTTCCGCAAGGTTATTGGCAAGCGGTTTTTCGCAAAATACGTGTTTGCCCGCTTCCGCCGACGCTATGGCGATTTCCGCGTGCGAATCACCGGGAGTGGACACGTCGATAAGATCGATGTCGTCCCGCCGAATCAACTTTTTCCAGTCGGTTTCGATCCCCTCCCAGCCAAAAGCCGCGGCCGCCGCCTTGACATTGTTCTTGTTGCGTCCGCACAACGCCTTCATCACGGGAACCGCCGCCGCTTCGGGAAAAAAGAACGACATGTCCTTGTAGGCGTGGCTGTGCGCCTTGCCCATGAACGAATACCCGATCAGCCCTACATTGACCTGTTTTGCCATGACCCGATCTCCTTTCTCTCACTACATGGTCGCACGATCGTTCCGGGAGCACCCGAAACGTATTTCCCGTAAGTATCGTTATGCTCCAACACGTTCCTCTATGTACGCTTTCAACTCGTCTATGGAAAGACGTATCTGCTCCATGCTGTCCCTGTCCCGAACGGTCACGGTCCGGTCTTTCAGCGTCTCGTAGTCTACGGTGATACAGAACGGCGTGCCGATTTCGTCCTGACGTCGGTAAAGTTTTCCGATGGCCCCCGTATCGTCGTATACGGTACGGATCCGCCCGCCGGCCTGAAGCATCCGGCGGATGTCTCTGGCCGTTCCGACCAGATCGTCGTCATTTCGTTTGAGCGGAAACACCGCCGCTTTTATCGGCGCCAGATGGTTTTTGAGACGAAGTACCGTACGATAATTTGCATCGATGACTTGCTGTGCCTGCCCGCGCAATTTTTTGCCGTGTTCGATCCGGTCCGCACCGGGCATGGAAAGAAGCGCTTCGATCTGCGGCATGGTTTCCGGCAGACCCCGTACGATCGACTCTCCAAAAGCGATCAGCGCGTCTTTGGCTTCTGCCGACAGTTTCTCGTTTCGCGCGACCGACCGGTTAAAGATATCCAGTTCTCTGGAAACGGCGGTCCGTACCTCATCCGTCGGGGGCTTGACCATCGCCTCTTCGTAGGCTTCGGACAGTACGGCCAGCATACACCGCCCCACTCCGGCGGATGGTTCGACGACAAACGGAATAATATGTTTGTTGGACGCCACGTCGAAATACGAAAGCCGTGTGGTGCTGTCGAGATTTTCCATGACACGCGCAGTAAGTCCATACTCTTTCTGATACCGCGTATGCGAACCCAGATCAAAGTCCGACCGACTGGCGATGCCTTCGATTTCCTGCTCGCCAAGCGAAGGATAGGTATACATAAGGTCAAAGGTGCGTTTCGAATAATGCGCCAGATCGGTCTTGGGTACGTCATAGATAGTAACGCGACTTCTGTCCACCCCCACGCTCTGCCACCATGCCAGACGGTCCTCCAGCCAGCGCTGATGCCACTCGTCTTCGGAACCGGGGTGGACGAAATACTCGATTTCCATCATATCAAACTCGCGCACCCGAAACAGAAAGTTGCGCGGATTGATCTCGTTGCGAAACCCTTTGCCGATCTGGGCAATGCCAAAAGGTAGCTTGCGAGCGCTTGTCGTCAACACGTTGGCAAAGTTGACAAAGATACCCTGGGCTGTTTCGGGACGTAGATAGGCATAATCGCCGCCTTCGGCGACCGGTCCCACTTGGGTGCGAAACATAAGATTGAAAGGACGCGGTTCGGTAAGATCGGTAGCACCGCATTCCGGACATGCCGCTCCCACCTGATCAGCACGCAGACGTGCTTGACAGTTGCGACAATCGACTAGCGGATCGACAAATGTCTCCTCATGACCGGAGTATTTCCATACGAGACGGTTCATCAGGATGGTGCTATCCAACCCTTCCATGTCGTCACGTTCATATACGTTGGTCCGCCACCACGAGGCGATCAGGTTGTTTTTGAGTTCGACGCCGACCGGGCCGTAGTCATAAAGACCTTGCAACCCTCCATAGATTTCAGAGCCGGGATAGATGATCCCGCGTCGTTTGCAAAGCGAAACCAGTTGTTCTATCGAAACGGCAGGCACGTCCTGTTCCTTCCTGCGATAAAGCCGATAGCGATGCGAGCGGCAAGAGGTGTCCGGTTTCCGTGCGGAGATACGGTGGCGCACGCCCGGAGCGGCATCGTAGCATAACGCATGACGCCGGAACTGTCAATTGCAAACATGATTTGCGGGCTAAAATGAATTGACAGGGAGCCTGTGCCGGAGTTATGTTCGATTCGGTTCCGAATGGGAAATTTTCTTCGACGTAACAACAAGGACCGTGATCTTTCGTATAAGGTAAAACGATGAGATTATCCGAAAAAGCGGCGATCGTCACCGGGGCAGCATCGGGTATCGGACGGGCAATCGCCCTGCGTTTTGCCCGCGAAGGCGCGTGTGTCGTCGTGGCGGACCGCAACGACACACGCGGCGCCGATACGGTGCTAGCCATCCGGAATGCCGGTGGAAAGGCGCTGTACGCACACGCCGACGTAACCAATGAAAACGACGTCGCCGCTATGACGCGCGTCTGTCTTGACGCCTACGGACGTATCGACGTGCTGGTCAACAACGCCGCCATCTGCGAAGGATCAGACGTGCTCGACATCGAACCGTCGGTCTGGGATTTGAACGTACAGGTCGTCCTGAAAAGTGTCTATCTGTGTTCGCGTACCGTACTGCCCATCATGGTCGGTCAAAAAAGCGGATCCATCGTCAACATCGCTTCCGTAAACGGTCTTACCGCGCTGGGCAACGCCGCCTACAGCGCCGCCAAAGCGGGTGTCATCAACCTGACACAGAATATGGCCTGCGCCTACGGCCCGGACGGCATCCGGGTCAACGCCATCGCTCCCGGCACGGTGGCTACCGAAATCTGGGAGCCAAGACTACGCGAAAACCCTCGCGTGTTGGACCGCATCGCCGAGTGGTATCCTCTCAAACGTGTCGGAAAACCCGACGACATCGCAAACGCCGCCCTGTTTCTCGCCTCGGACGAAGCCTCGTTCGCCACAGGCGCTACCTTTGTCATCGACGGCGGTCTTACCGCCGGTATGCGCAAATGGGTGGAAGACGCCGGCGCGGACGAACGCTGATCCCATCGCCCGGTTGATTGGAAAATTCCTTTTATGTCGCCTCTTCTCCTGAACGACCACCATAAGGCGCACGGCGCGGTGTTTGAGGAAATCGCAAATTGGAGCGCGCCGCTTCGCTATGGCGACATGGCAGACGAACACCGCGCCGTGCGCGCCGCCACCGGCCTGATCGACCTTTCCTATCGTGGAAAAGTCCGGATGACCGGCAAAGACCGACAGGCTTTTCTGCACCGCATGGTAACCAACGACATAAATACCCTCAACCCCGGCGAGAGCGTCTATGCCTGTCTGCTTACCCCGCAAGGAAAAATCATCGTCGATATGACCGTGTATCTCCGGGAAGAGGACATCTTGCTCGATACCGAACCGGGTATGGCCGCCACGCTCCAGACCGCGCTCGACCGCTATGCGTTGATCGACGACGTAAAAATAGAAGAGGTCACGACGGACTACGGATTGATCGGGCTTCACGGCCCCAGCGCGACGTCGCTTCTCCGCGATATCTTTTTGGGTATAACACCGCCGGAAACGGCAAAACACACAGACGCCGAATGGGACGGAACCCGCATCGTCGTCGCCCATGCTCCCCGCACCGGGGAAACAGGCTATGACCTCTATGTCCCAGCGGAGCGGACGCTTGGTCTCTGGACAAGTTTTCTTGAGACGGGAAAACCCTATGGTCTTCGGGTGTTTGGCTACGAAACGCTCGAAACCCTGCGTGTTGAAGCCGGCATACCGCGTTACGGCGCGGAACTGGATGACCGGATTCTTCCCAACGAGGCTGTCCGCGAAAAGGCCATCAGTTTTAACAAGGGTTGCTATATCGGCCAAGAGCCGGTGGTCATGATGGAACACCGAGGGCGGCCCAACCGTCTGCTTGCCGGTCTGCGTATAAACGGCGACGCGCGCCCGCCCTACAACGCTCCGATCCTCTCGGGCGACCAAGAAGCGGGATGGATAACCAGCGCCGTACAAGGACGCTCCGTTCCCGCGATCCTTGCGCTTGGGTTTATCCGACGCAAATACTTTGCTCCCGGCGCAACATTTGCCGTCAAAACCTCAACCGGATTGGTCGAAGCGGAACTTGCCGAACTTCCGTTTTATCGGAAGGAATCGTGACATGATTCTTTCCGACAGCCGTATTCTGATTACCGGCGGATGCGGTTTTTTAGGGAGTCATCTTGTCGAAGAGGCCGTGCGTCTCGGCGCTACCGTGACGGTGGTCAACCGTCCAATAGCGGGAAAGACGCCGTATACCTTCCACGACACCGTCAAAGTCGTATGGGCGGACCTTCGTGATCCCGTCTTCGAAACCACCCTGTGCGACGGACACTACGACGTAGTATTTCATTTTGCCGGATCGGCGTCGGTATCCCGGTCGGTCGCCGACCCGTACGAGGATTTCGACAACAACCTCGGAAGCGCCATGCGGTTGCTCGAACTGCTACGGCTCCGATGCTCCGGCACAGCATTGCTCATCGCCTCTTCCGCCGCCGTATACGGCGATCCCGATCATTTGCCCATGCGGGAGACCGACCCTACGCGTCCCATCTCCCCTTACGGCGCGACCAAACTGGCCATCGAACATTACGCCGCCGTATACAACCGTCTGTATGGCATTCCTACGGCATCCCTGCGCTTTTTTTCCGTCTACGGTCCCCGGCAGCGACAACTCGTCGTATACGATTTGATCGCCAGATTGCACGATAACCCGGATACGCTCACCTTGTTGGGTGATGGCACGGAGACACGTGATTTGATCCATGCGCGTGACGGAGCACGGGCCGCCATCGCCGTGTTCGAACGGGGAAAACTGAGAGGGGAAGTGTACAACGTGGCTTCCGGACAACCCGTCGCCATACGCGACATCGCACGGACCATCGCGCAGGCGATGGGCGTCGATCCGTCGATCTCCGTCACCGGCCAAGGACGCGCCGGCGATCCTATCCACTGGGGCGCCGACATCGACAGAATCCGGCAACTCGGTTTTATCCCGGAAATCGATCTTGAACAGGGTATCGCCGATACCGTCTCATGGTTCCGGTCTACCCGCTGAAGCGGCTTTATCCCATGACCCTGCACACCCATCGCTCCCTGCCGGTATCGACAGATTCCCCTTCTCCCCTGCCCGATATTTCCGTCTGTATCGTCAACTGGAACACCCGCACGCTTATCGATCGGTGTCTGCATTCGCTTTATACCACCCACCAAACCCCATCGTTCGAAGTGATCGTGGTGGACAACGGCTCGCAGGACGGCAGTCCGCTATGGATCGCGGAAAACTACCCCCAGACGATCTTGATCGAAAACACGGAAAACCGGGGATTCGGTAGCGCCAACAATCAGGCGCTACGCGAGAGCCGGGGACGGTACTGTCTTTTACTCAACAGCGACACGCTGGTCTTCGACGAGACGCTCGACGCACTGATCGCATTCATGGATGCCCATCCCGACGCCGGTGTGGCGACCGGACAGGTTTTTAAAACTTCGGACCGAACCGACCGCGTCATTTCCTACGCCCCGACCGCTCCATCGCCCGGCGTGCTGTTTTTCAACGATCTGATTTCGCTGACCGGTCTGAAAAAACTGTTTCCAAACAGCACGCTGGTCGAAAGATGGGCATGGATAGGCCGAAATCTGGAAAAAGAACAACAGGTGGAGAATGTTACGGGCGCTTTCATGGCGGTCCGTCGCACGGCAATGGAGCAAGTCGGCCTCTTTGACGAAGCCATTTTTATGTACATGGAAGAATCGGACTGGTGTTGCCGTTTTTTGGATGCGGGGTGGAAAATCTACTATACGCCTTCCATGTCCATTGTACATCTGTGTGAGGGTAGCAGCCGCATGCGTAGCGACCGCGACCGGCTCTATTACCGGAGTCTTGCCTATTTTTTCAGAAAACATTATGGCTGGACCGGCTGGCTGACCTATATGCTTCAGGAATATCTGTTGCTCCGGTGGCTTCGTTTTTTTCACCGACGATGGCTTCGTCTGAGAACTCGATAACATGACCGACCCCGCGCGCCCGTCGGCCTCCGCTCCTGTTACGCTCTCGATCTGTATTGCTACCTATTTTTCACGTGACTACCTCCAGGCGTGTCTTGCCTCGATCTATCGCTATCCCCCGGCGTGTCCGTACGAAATCGTCGTCGTAAACGATTACTCCGGAGACGGAACCGCCGAGATGGTGCAGGAGGAGTTTCCCGAAGTCGTCTTTGTGGAGAACCGGCAACAAGTGGGTATCTGTCCGGCTCACAACATGGGATTCAGGCACAGCCGTGCTCCGTATGTGTTGCTTTTCGACGCGGACGCGGAAATGATCATGGATACCGTCGGACCGCTCATGACCTTTATGCAGGCGCATCCCGACGCCGGCATCGTAACCTGTACGCTGATCGATCCGGACGGTAGCCTTCAACCCTCCGGACGCCGGTTTCCCACGATCGGACGACTGATCTACGACCGGTTCGCCATGCTATTGCGGCTGCCCATCAACATTTACCGCCAGTCCTACCGAAATTACGACGCGGTAGAAGAGGTGGACGAAGTGCCGATCACCTGTCTGCTGATGCGCCGGGAACTCGGCGAGCCGGACGGATATTTTGACGAAGGAATTTTTGTCTTTTATTCGGACTTGGAGCTGTGTTACCGTATCAAGTCTGCCGGGTGGAAAATCTATCAGATTCCGCAGGCCCGAGTGCTGCACCATCGCGGTGTCAACCGTAAAAATCCGAGTGTGCGGCTTATCGTCAACGGGTATCGTGACGAACTGTATTTTTTCAAAAAATGGTATCCCCGCTCTACTGTACGGGTCGTCAAGATCATACAGTCTGTCGAGTTGGTTCTTCGCATGGCAAAATGGGGACTGGACTACCTGATACGCCCCGATCGACGCAACGCCATGAAGGAACGCTGGGCGGGGGGAGTGTCTTTGCTGGGATTTATATGGACTTCCTGATCGGAGGCGTGTGATGGATGGTGAAATGCGTGAAGCGATCGTCACTTTTATCGGAGATCGTTATCTGACGCCGCTTTCTCCGGCGGTGGAAAACGAAACCCCTCTTTTCTCGGAAGGGATGATCGATTCCTTTGGAGTCCTTGAGCTTATTGCTTTTCTCGAAGATCGTTTTCATATTCAGATCGATACA
>VGJU01000175.1 GCA_016867335.1 Candidatus Zixiibacteriota bacterium
GCCCCTTCCCTTCCGTATCCGCCACACCCGCCACGGCCGAAACGTCGGTAAACGTCCCGTCGCCTTCGTTGCGATAGAGCAGATCGGAAACCGCCTGATAGACATCCGGATCGCAGTACGACTGTATCCCGTCGCGCACGCACCGCTTGTTGTTGTCAAAAGTAAAATCTACGTACCCGCATACAAACAGATCGACGTCGCCGTCGAGATCGTAATCCACAAACGCGGCACTGGTGGAAAACATGGGGATGCGCGGGACCAAAACCCCCGCCTGTCGCGTTACATCGATAAACGTGCCGTTTCCTTCGTTACGGTAGAGCACGTTTTCGCCAAAGTTGGTGACAAACAGATCGTCGTCCCCGTCGTTGTCGTAGTCCGCCACGGCAAGCCCCAAACCGTACCGACCTTCGTTTCCGACACCCGCCGCCGCCGTTACATCCGTAAAGACCGCCTTCCCGTCGTTCCGGTACAACCGACTCGAAAGCGCAGTCGGTGGGTCAAATCCCGGTATGGCACATCCGTTGAGCAGATAGACGTCCAGATCGCCATCACCGTCGTAGTCGATAAAACCGCCTCCGGAAGCGACGGTTTCGATAAAGTAGTAACGCCCCGTTTTACCGTTAATATGGGTAAAGTCGAGTCCGGAAGAACGGGCTATATCGGTAAAGCGGACATGCGATTCCGTCGCATCCGGCCCTTCGGACGGGGCGGTTCCGCACGCGGAAAGCGCAAGATACAACAGCCATCCCGTCGCCCATGCAAGCGCTCCGGTGGCTGAGCCGATATGTCGTCTGTCTCTATGCGCTTGGGGAATGGAGGGGAAAAAAGCGGTACCTATACGTTTGAGCGGACCGTCGCCGTGGGTTTTGCATCCTGAGGAGGGGGGGGAGAGAAAAAACATGGTTTGACGATAGACTCAGGAAGCGGTCTGGCGTTTTCGCATAAACAACACAAAACCGACGACACCCGCAACGAGGGCGACGATAACACCGGCGATCAGCACGGGCGAGATCGGCTCAAAGACGAGCGGTACGTCGAAATTGACTTCCGAATAGTCTTCAATCTGGGTGTTGAATTTTACGTTTACCCGGTGTATTCCGGCGACACGTCGTTTCCAAAGAATCGGGCGGTCGATGGGATCCCCTTCGGCGCTGTGATAGAAAGTATAGGCGTTTCCCTCCGGATCCTGAATCCCCACCCGTATGATGCCTGTGTAGTATTCCCCATTGTTTTCGCGCTGGGCGTATACCACGAATCGGGCTTCTTCGCCGAGATCGTAGGCGCGGAATTTAAGCGTATGACCGTGTTTGACCGGTGTAGAAACGTCTACTACAGGCGTTTCGGAGTAGGTATAGCCTACGAACTTTCCCCCCATCGCCTCCTGCAGATCAGGCGTCTCGCTCCGGCATCCGATACAAAAGACCACCAGCAGCACTGCTGTCTGTTTCCAGAAAGACATCAATCCACCCCTTCCGGAAACTTGACCGTATAACGAATCATCCGAGCCGGTTCTCCTTCGTAAAAATAAATCCGTCCTTGCCGATCCACATGCATGGGAAATCCGGCGACCTTGATCCGGGACGTCATTTCCCATTTGCCGTCGGGTCTGAAAAAGTCGAACCAGCGTTCCGCCTTGGTCAGTTTTAGTTTGGGTATGCCTCCCGACGTTTCGGACACTCTTTCGAACTCCTGATACTGGATGATGTTCAGAATACGCCCGTTGGGAAACACGGCCATGGCGCCGGAGATGCCGACCGGCGGGGGTTGTTCGTTTCTTTTCCACGTTTCGAGCGGTTTCATCTCAAACGGTGTC
Source organism: Candidatus Zixiibacteriota bacterium (assembly GCA_016867335.1). Taxonomy (GTDB): domain Bacteria; phylum JAAXHH01; class JAAXHH01; order JAAXHH01; family JAAXHH01; genus VGJU01. The sequence continues at coordinate 1,814 of VGJU01000175.1, forward strand.
ACACGGGTAAATTCGAGCGCCAAACCACCTACCCGGTCGAATTTGCGAATCCAGTAAGGATGCCGCGCCGATACGAAAAGATGGCGGTCGTCCGTGACCTCCATCATGGCGTCGGAATAAGCGATGAGTTGATCGATGTTACCTATGATACGGATGCTTTCCTTCGGGTCGTAAAACTCGTCGAGCACCTGGCCGTTGGGTTTGAATTTGTAGATCAGATTGTGCTGGGTGATGGCAAAGACCAGCACATTTCCTTCGTCGTCTATGCGGATGCGGCGGGGACGTATGACGGGTGTATCCCAGATATCGGCGATCGTCTGCAAGTCGGGATTGAAAACGGTTACCCGGTTGAGTTGATTGTCGAGTACGTACAGTCTATTCTGCGCATCGACTGCCATATCCACGGGAACCTGAAAGTTCATCGGGCCTACGCCGGGCGAGCCTATGGAGCGAACAAAGACGCCGTTCGGATCAAATTTCAAGATACGGGCGTTGTCGGTATCGGCGATAAAGATGTTGCCGTCCCGGTCGGTAGTGATTCCGTAGATGGAGGTAAAACTGCGTTCCGGCGTACTTCCCGCACCGGCGATGGTAAGATCCGGGGTGAGGGAAACGTCAAGCGTGCTTTCCGCGTCGTGCCGGATCGGCGCGTCGCTCGTGATACGCTGAACGCCGCTCGCCACCTCTATCCGACCCGACCATTGTCCGTCGGACGATCCGCCACAGCCAGCGAGCAACATCAACGCCGTGCCGAAAAGAGGGACGACACAGGCAGACGAAATTGCCTTCGTAATCGTCGTCCATGACCCACTTACCATCGGTATTGCGTACTTCATGCGTATCGGTCCTCTCTCTCGTTTCACAATCTGTCACGGTGCGTTTTTCAAAGCCTGCCAACGCTGTCTCAAAGGCAGGTTGTCCGGTTCGAGGGCAAACGCCTTCTGTATGGCTTCTTCCGCCGGGCGTTGCGTATTGCGTGCATGGTAGACGATGGCAAGGGTTTCGTAGGCGGCGGCGGTGGGGGAAAGACGCACGGCCTTCTGGGCCAAATCGAGCGCTCGGTCCAGATCCTTGCCGTAGTTGGCGTACAGCCAAGCCAAATTGGTATAGGCATCCACATAGGTGGAGTCGATGAGAAGGGCCTGCTGATAGGCGGTGCGTGCTTCTTCGGTGCGACCGAGCTCGACGTAGGCGACACCAAGATTGTTATACGCCTGAACAAACCGGGGCGCGAGATCGACGGCGATCTTGAACTCTCCGACGGCTTCTTCGTATCGACCGAGCCGGGTGGAGGCGGTGGCAAGATTGTAGTGTGCCTCGGCCACATGCGGATGACGGCCCACCAAGTCTGCCGCCTGCGTCAACTGATCTTGAAGCGCGTTCAACTGCTTGAACCGGGCGAGGTACTTTTCGGCGTCCGTATTTTTGCGTAGCGCCGTCAGCGTATTTCCGAGCGATAGATGGGGTTCGGGATAGAATGGATTGATTTCGATGGCTTTTCTGAAGGCTTTTTCGGCGTCTTCATGCCGACCTGTCTGTGCATATACCATACCGAGACCGTACCGAATGGACGCCGAGAGCGAATCGGTCTCGACCGCCCGTTCGTAGATGTCGATGGCCTCTTCCGGACGACCGTCCCGGAAGAGGGCAAGCCCCAAGCCGGATAACGCCTCGCTATAGGAGCCGTCAAGCTGGACGGCGGTCTCATAGGCGGAAATGGCCTCTCCGATTTTCCCCTCGGTCAAGGCGACCGTACCCAGTTGATAATGAGCTTCGGCCCGTCGAGAATCGAGTGAAAGGGTTTTGCGAAAAGCGGTACGAGCCTCTTCATATCGCTGTTGTTTTGCGAGCGCCATGCCCAGCGCCTCATGAAAAACGGCGATTCCGGGATTCAGCGTCACGGCATTGGTATACGACGCCACCGCGTCGCCCAAGGCACCCAACCGTTCCTCCACTTTGCCCCGTTGATAGTGAAACTCAGCGTTATTCGGTTCGAGTTGGGTAGCCTGTGCCAGCGATTTGACTGCCTCTACATAGCGGGTCTGGCGGTCGTAGGCCATGCCGAGGTTGAAATGTGTCTTGGCGTTTCTGGGTTCTACGGTAAGTGAACGGCCAAAGAGTTCCACCGCTTTGTCATAACGCTCCTGCCGGACATACACGACACCGAGGTTAAACAACACCTCACCGTCGGAAGGTCGTAACGTAGCGACGACCTCGAACGCCGCCGCGGCCGTTTCCATCTTGCCGAGACTTAACGCCGCGAGTCCGAGATTGTAAAAATGATCCGGATTGGGGTTGGATGGATTCTGGTCTATCTGCGTCTTGAAATAAGCGATATCCCGCTTCAGCCGACGTTCGTCTTCAGGATTGAGCTTGATGATGCCGTCGTCCGTCTGGCGCGGAATGATGGTCATATAAGGACCGGTATCGCTGACGCACAGGATCAGGGCGAAAAAGACAATCAGCAGAATGTAGCGCATAAGGTGGTTACATCGGTATAGGCAAGGGCAGAGAGATCCGCGGATACGTATCCGGGACGGATTGGGATAACCGGTCTATCCTCCGAAAAGGCTTTGCAAGAGGTTTTTCCCTCTGCGGCTCAACTCGTTTTTCAGCGCCAGCCCCATGGAAGAGGTACCCATTCCGAGACGTCTGTTAGGTGTAACCGTGGTTACGTCGGACGCAACGACCATATCGTCCTGTTTCCACTTTTTAATGTCGGCCAGTGGTTTAAACGCGCGTCGATAGATGAGTCGAGTGTGAATGTCCACCTGTTTGGCATTTGGGGGAAGGGCAAACGTATAGGTCGTCTGGTCCGCGCTTCGTGCTTTTATCCGGGTGTCTTCGAGGATCTTTGTCGCTTGCCAGTCCATAACGTGCTTACCGCCTTTGTCATCGCCAAAGACAAGAGCAAACCCCTTTCCGGGATAGTCGGCGTAGTTGCCTTGGTGGAGCGGGCCGGTACCGCCGTATTCGGGGACGCGCTGGCTTCCGGTGTATTTCAGCGTGTCGCCGGACGCACTCACGGGTGTTACCAGCAGCAGCATGTTGCGGATCGTGATCCCAGAAGGGATATGATGCCCTGTGTTGACGTTGCGAACATTGACTTTGACGTTCAGCGTGCCTTGTGCGGCTACGGCATCGATTTCGAGCGCGGCGGCGTTTTTCACAAGGTCCTTCGTCCCACCGGGGAAATCGTGACGTCTTACCGCGGCTACATCCCGGAAGTTGAGCGGTGTCCAGAACTTTTCGGCGTCGCCGTTTACGACGGTTCCATAAGCGATACCATAGTCGGGTTTCATGTGGCAATCCTGACACTGGACGTTCATGGCAAAATACGGACTCTCCTTCCACTCTCGGTAAGTATCCATAAACGGCAGGCCGTGTTCGTTTTTGTGCTGGTGACAGGCCGAGCAATAGTCACTGCTTTTGTAGATGGGGTTATAGCTTGCCACCATGGGAGAGGTGATGGCCTGCGACGAGGTGGAAGAGAAGCTGATCACATCGTCATAGGGTCCGTATGCAAATATGGGAGGAAGGGCGCCGAGCGGGGTGCGACGTGTCACTTCTTCTTCGGAGGCCCACCTGGTCATTGTAACCGATCCGTTGACGCCGGCGTGTTCGTTGACTTTGACTTCCTTGATTTTATGACAGAAATCGCAGTGTATGCCGTCTACATCGACGCTTCCTGCCTTTCGTTCCAGTTCGGCTTGTTCGAGCGTCTTGTACCCTACCTGGGTAGGATAAGCCACTTTACCCCGATTGTACACGACTTTGAGATCGGTTTTTCCGGGCGCGCGCAACGCAGCGGACGGAGCGTGACAATCGGCGCATTCGCCGGGTTTGTCGGGAAAATCAAGCCGAAATCCCGGTCCCACGTTGGGATTGCCTTCGGCATCCGTGCCGTTGTACAGGTCCTGCGTCCACGGGTTCGTTACAGCGCGCGCATGTTGGGACGTGCTCCACTGTGTGTACAGGTCGCGGTGACAAAGATGACAGGAAGGCTCGAAATGGCATAGATTACAGGTTTCGGTAAAAGTAGTATGGGATCTTATCCGCATGCTGGCGAGTTTTTCGGGATTCTCGCGCAAATCCACGATCGCTTTGTGCGGGGTTTTGAAGGTGTAAGCCGGATCGTCGATTTCCGGAACCTTTCGGATCACGATCGTGGTAAACGAAACGTTGGGAGCTACTTTTACTCCTCCATTGATCCAGCCTTCCTTCCCGGCGGTGACTACATAGTCGGCCAAGGGGTCATCGGGTGTGGACAGATCGAAACGGCCTTTGGCATCAGTCAGGACAAAGCTGGTCTGTCCGTGTACGCGAACCCGCGCCTCCGAAACGGGATTCTTCCCGTCGGTTACGGTCCCACTGATTTGTATCGACCACGCCGCTTCCGTTCCTAAAAAACATGGCAATACACACAGGGCGAGTATCCAGAGATGTTTTTTGACCCGAAGCAATTTATAGTTTACCACCCAGTATCCCTCATTTCATAGTTGATATATATAGAGAATCCCTCAGCCTGCCGACTGAGGGATTCTCGTTTCAAACAGACGCTACTACGTTTGCACTGACTTAACCGATCTTAGTTGTTCAGCGTTAGAAACCGACGCTGACGGAGATGCGGTGGAGATCGTCGAGGAGATCAAACTGGGTGTAGGAGTAGTCGAATCCTACTTTCATATTCCCCTGATCCCACTTGAAACCGGCACCGGCGGACAGACCTTCGTCTTCTTTGCCGCTGTATCCGGCTTTCCAGCCAACGCGTCCCGCGATATACCGGTTGACCCAGTATTCCGCGCCGAGATTGATGACGCTGTCATACTCACGCAGTTTCCAGATTTCAGCGCTCATCATGAGACTGCCTACCGGCAGGGTAGCAGGCTCGCCGGCAAACCCGATCCGGAATGTCGTCGGAAGGGTCTGCTTTACGTTTGAAGCCTCCACGAATTTCATGTCGGCCCCAAAGTTCTGGAAAGACGCACCGATACGGAATTTGTGAAAATCGGTGGTGTATATCGTTCCGGCGTCAAACGCGATACTTTTGGTGGTTTTGTCGGTGGTCGTTCCGCTGGTTCCTTCGGAGACCAGTTTGACCGAGCCGCCAACCGAGAAGGTATCGGTCAGACGGCGGGCGTAGCTGGGGCCGACGGCCATGCCGGTCACGGAGAAGTTCTTACCCGATAGACCGGTCGGGTCAGTGGAGGTGGTGATAGGAATATCACCCGACATCAGCGAGTGAAATCCTAAACCTACGGCACCGTTATCGCCGAGATTCCAAACCACCGCGCCGCTAAACAGGGTCATTTCCGCAAAATACTTCGTATACGATACGCCGACAGCGCCTTTCCCCTGCACGTAAACCATACCGGCTTGGTTTACCAGAGCGGAATACGCACCCAGGTCCGTATAGGACGTTGCGGAGGAACCCAATGCGGCGACGCGGGCGTTGCTGTCCACAGTCAGAAACTTGACTGCGGCCGTACCACGCTTTTCGACGGCCTGCGCAGGCACTGCAAGGGCTGCCAGCAGTCCGGCGGTCACGCTCCATCGCACGAATGATTTCATTAGAACAGCCTCCCTACACTAGACGCATCCGGCGGCCGCTACCGACCGCCGGATGGTGTTTTTAGCGCCGGACGTAAAGTTTCAACGTCTTGGCATGGTTCGCTCCGCCAAGTTCCGCTTCCACGATGGCAATATACAACCCGCCAGACACAGGCACGTTACTGTTGTTCTTCAGATCCCAGGTGGTTTGACCACCTACCGTCTGGGTCTCGGTAGCGTCGGGCACGTTGTACTGACGCACCAGGAGCCCAGCCGAGTCGAAGATGGTAATCCGGGACGGAACCGGCAGGTTGAAGAACTTGACCGTCTGCGAATTGTTCACCAAGTCCCACTGCGCCTGGAAGTCGAACGGATTCGGAGCGACCGTCGTCAGGTTCAGGAATTCGGGTTCGCCGTTGACGATAGCGTTACGCACCTTTGTCGTCGGAATGACTTCCTGACCTGGAACCTGCGGCCCTACCGTACGACCACGGAACGGAAACGTACCATGCCACCGACCGTCGGTTCCGTTGGCGTTCATCGTGTAAAAACTTTCCAGACCAACGATTTGGCGTTCCTTTTGGGTCCGGGTCGAACCCGTGCGATCCTGAAGCACACTGTCGAAGTCGAGCTGCGTAGCGGTTTCATTGTCTACCGATGCTACATAATACCAGTAGTTGAACCCGATCAGCACCGAGCGATCTTCAAACAGATACCCCTCTTTTCCGGCAAACCGGGGATCGACCTTGATGCCTGCCAGGCTACGAATGGCCCCCTCGCCCGTTCCGTATGCATCTGCATACCTGTCGGCGGGGAACGTAATCGACCAAGCAACCGTGGCATTGTTGGTGGT
>VGJU01000176.1 GCA_016867335.1 Candidatus Zixiibacteriota bacterium
AGGGCATACTCAGCCGCAATCGCCCCACACACATCGCCGCCGTCTTCGACACCCCGGAACCGACACACCGCCACATCGCCTTTCCGGCATACAAGGCGCACCGCGATGCCATGCCCGACGATTTGAGTCAGCAACTTCCCTATCTGTTCCGTCTTTTCGAAGGGTTCAGCATCCCGGTGGTACGGCTTCCGGGATGGGAAGCGGACGATGTCATCGGAACCCTTGCCGCCCGCGCCGAAACCGAAGGATTTACCACTTTTATGGTCACGCCGGACAAAGACTATGGACAACTGGTTTCCGAACACACGGTGATCTGTAAACCCGAAGGGCTGGGGGACAACCTCGAAACCGCCGGGGTGCAGGCCATCTGCGAAAAATGGGGGATCGAGCGTGTCGAACAGGTCGTGGACGTGCTCGGACTCATGGGTGATGCCAGCGACAATATCCCCGGTGTGCCGGGCATTGGCGAAAAGACCGCCCAAAAACTCATCGCCCAGTTTGGCAGTATCGAAACCCTTTTGGCGAATACCGAAGCACTCAAGGGCAAACAACGCGAAACCATCGAGCAAAACCGAGACAAAGCGCTTCTGTCAAAACAATTAGTCACCATAGACCGCAACGCACCCGTGGATATGACGCTGGATTCGTTCCGGTACACCGCAAAAGATGAAGAAAAACTCAGGGCGCTGTTTGGCGAACTGGAATTCAATACGCTCGGGAAAAGGCTGTTTGGCGACGATTTTTCCGCCACGCCGCAACGCGCCATAGGACGCCCGCTACAGGGCGATCTCTTCGGAACTCCGGAACCTGTCGCTTCGAGTGGGCTTCGTACCATACTCGACACGCCACACGACTATCGGTGTGTCGATACGCCCGAAAAACGCCGCACCCTGATCGAAGCGATTCTCCGTGAACCGGTGTTCTGTTTCGATCTTGAAACGACCGGACTCGATGCTCGCCGGTGCGACATCATCGGGCTTGCCTTTTCGCATGGCAAAGGGTCGGGGTTTTACGTGCCGCTTCCTGACGACCAGACGATGGCGGCGGAGTTGCTCAAGGAGTTTTCGCCCGTATTCTCGGACGCCGAAAAGGAAATGGTCGGACACAACCTGAAATTCGATTTGTCCGTACTGCGCTGGCATGGCGTGGCCGTCTCCTGTCGTTTGTTCGATACTATGCTGGCGGCATTTCTTACCGCGCCCGATCTACGACGTACCATGGACTATCTGTCGGAAGCCTTGCTGGGTTATACCCCGGTTTCCATCAAGGAATTGATCGGCGAAAAGGGGAAAGGTCAGGGCAACATGCGCGACGTGCCGCTCGAACAGGTCGTCGAATACGCGGCAGAAGACGCCGACGTAACGTTTCAACTGTCCGAAAAACTGCGCCCCATGCTCGACGAAATGGGACAGTCACAGGTTTTCTATCGCATCGAATGCCCGCTGATCCCTGTGTTGGTGGAAATGGAGTTCGAAGGCATCCGCATGGACATTGCCCAACTAGGTGAGTTGTCCAAACACCTTGACACGGAAATCCAAAATGCGGGAGCGCGTATCCGGACGCTGGCCGGTGAGGCGGTGGACCTCAACTCGGCCCGTCAGTTGGGGTATATCCTCTTTGACAAACTCAAACTCGATCCCAATGCGCGACGCACCGCCAAAACCGGTCAGTATCAGACGACCGAAGAAGTGCTCCAGCGGCTTGCCCCGCGTCACGAAATCGTGCGGGAGATTCTTCATTACCGCATGTGCTCCAAACTCCAGTCGGTATACGTAAGTCAGTTGCCCGCCGCGGTGGACTCGCGCACGGGGCGCGTACATACGCACTACGAACAGGCGGTAATCGCCACGGGACGCATACAGTCGTACAACCCCAATCTCCAGACCATTCCGATCCGCACCGAGTTGGGACAGCAAATCCGTCGCGCCTTTGTACCACGAAGCGACGACTTCCTGATGCTGTCCGCCGACTACTCGCAGATCGAACTCAGAATCGCCGCCGCGCTTAGCGAAGACGAGGGCATGATCGAGACGTTTCGTCACGGCGAAGATATCCATACCGCCACGGCCATGAAAATCTACGAAATCGACAAAGAAGGGGTGACGACGGAAATGCGGCGTCAGGCCAAGACGGTAAATTTTGGGATCATCTATGGCATATCGGCGTTCGGACTGGCGGAACGGCTCAACATCTCGCGGACGCAAGGCCAGGAACTGATCGACCAGTATTTTGCCAAATACCCCGGCACACGGCGGTATATGGACGAAACCGTCGCCTTTGCCCGTGAACACGGATACGTGGAAACGCTGACCGGACGGCGGCGGTATCTCAAGGCCATCGACGCCCGCAACGCCGTCGAGCGCAAAGCCGAAGAACGCAATGCGATCAACTCACGCATTCAGGGAACCGCCGCAGATCTTATCAAATTGGCAATGAGCCGGATTCATCGCGAACTATGCGACCGAGACGCCAAAACGCGGATGTTGCTTCAGGTCCACGACGAACTGGTATTCGACCTGCACCAAAGCGAAACCGTTTTTTTGCCGGAGGTAATCGCGGAGATCATGCGCACCGCACTGCCCATGACCGTGCCTATCGAGGTGGAAGTGGGGATAGGAAAAAACTGGCTCGAAGCGCACTAAACCATACTCCGTCGCTCCAAACGCCGTCCCGCCGGGAGACTCGCACACGCTACAGAGCCGGAAACCCTTCCGTTTTCGTTACGAGTGTAGCTTGATCGAAATGACGCTGGTTGTGCAAAACGATCAGGGTCAGCGCATCGTCCAACGTCAAGGTGATAAACCCGGCGGCAGGCGACGCGATGACGATGTCTTTGAGGTTTTTTCCTTCGAGAGTTTTAAGACAGGATATGAATCGTATCTGCTGATCGGCGAAAGACGCCAGTATCTTCGGTTCTATGTTGCTCGAAGAAGGCTGAAAAGTTGAAGGCGTAACGGATTTTTTTCTATTTGCCGGATCGACCCACCCGATCAGCGTACTGCCCCACCATCCCGTCATAAAGGGAATGTAGCCACAGAGCGGTGTGCTGTGCGTTCCGGCGGAAATAGCCTCCAAAGTCGGGAAATACGCCTCATTGGTCGTAACCAGATGCTCGATACACTGCCCTACGCTCCACCGATCCGGCCCCGGTTTCCAGTTGAATGACTCGGTACTCAACCCGCCAAAGGCGGACTGGAAATTTTCCGTGATCGTCTGCGTATGCGCGATAAGCCCCAGAAGCGTTCTGTCGATCGAAGCGGCGTTCATATCCTCTCCTTTATGATCGCGTATTGACCATCCACTATGATCGCGTATTGACCATCCACGCGGAAAATCCGTGCAGAAATTCCCGAAACCCTTCCAAATGCTGCGGCGGGAAAGCAAATTTTTCGGACGCTTCAGCCAACACCCGCTCGAAACAACCCAACCAGACCTGTCGCGCCGCCTCGTCGATTATAAACGGAAGATGCCGCGCCCGCATCATGGGGTTGCCGTATCGTTGATGGTACCGCGGGGGGCCACCCAACAGACCGACAAAAAAACAGGCCGACTTTTTCGACGCCTCTACCATGTCCGGCGGAAACATATACCGGATGGACGACTTTTCCAGCTCACGATAAAAGGCTTCCATCATACCGAATATGTTTTCTTCCCCCATAAGCCCGTAGATTTCCCGGCTGGGGCCCCAGCCCTGTGGCGGTCCCTCCGGGGGAACATGGATTTCTCTTGGCATGAACGCTCCGAAAAAGAAATTTGAGAGGTAGAGACTGAAATTCGAAAAGACGTACTGGGCAGATAAAAACTTTCCGTCTTTCTGTCAAGCGCTATTCCACAAGAACCTTGCCGGATGGCACTCGACGTTTTATACTTTGATGTTATCCATAACCCGTCATCCCGGCAAAGTATGCGTTAGCGTCATTGCCTATGAGGACATCATGGTGGAAGTGACGGTACATATACCCTCTCTGCAAGCACCGTTCGTGGTGAACTTGTCGAACCACAAACGGGCACTCTTCGACAGACTCAGGGCGAACGGAGATAAAGTTCGTATCCTACCGGAAAGCGGTTCATAATGAGCGATACATTTTACGGAGTCAGAATCGACGGAGGGGTAGCCCCGTTTCGGATCGTCCAGCAAAACGCAGACGGCTACGGGACCATGACCTTTCAAGGGCGATGGCGTTACGACGGCCCGGCCGGCACAGTACAGTTGCGTATCGTCCGGGAGGATGACGCCAGGGTGGTCGCCGGCTCGACCGACTGGCAGGACGCCGGCAAACAGGATACCTCCACATGGTCGCACAGCTTTGTCCTTGTACCCGCCGGAGGGCTGTATCGCGTGGAAACACGGCTTGTCGTAGACCGCAACAATGCGGAGTGGAGTCCACACGGAGACACGGTTCATCATGTCGGTGTGGGCGACCTGTGGATCATCGCTGGTCAGTCGAATGCCGCCGGGTACGGACGCGGGCCGGTGTTCGACCCACCGGAACTGGGAGTTCATATCCTGAAAAACGACGAAACGTGGGACATCGCCGCGCATCCGCTCAACGACACCACGCGAAGCACACACCCCAATCTCGAAGGCGCCAATCCGGGACATTCGGCCTATCTGCGTTTTGCCAAAGATCTCAAAACCACACTCGGGTATCCAATTGGGTTGATCCAGACCGCACTCGGCGGTTCCCCGCTTTCTCAGTGGAACCCGGAAGAAAACCCCGAAGCGCCGCTGTACCGCAATCTGTTGCACTGTGTCGGGTTGGCGGGCGGGCGGGCAAAGGGTATGGTGTGGTATCAGGGGGAATCCGACTGCGGCATGACGCTTGCGCCATCGTACGAACAGCGTTTTGCCCAGTTTGTCACTCGGCTCCGTAACGACATGACCGATCCCGATTTTCCTGTCATCGTCGCCCAACTCAACCGCTATACCGCACCACAGGATGTAGACGGCCACCGAGCCTGGAGCATCATCCGGGAGGCTCAGCGCCGTGTCGAGACATTAGGACACGCCGCCGCTGTGCCTGCCACCGATCTCGGTATCTCGGACCTTATCCATACCAGTTCGGATGGCAACCTTGTACTCGGATCGCGAAAAGCCCGCGCCGCGCTCGGCATGGTCTACGGACGCGACATCGCTTGGCGGGCCGCCGACGTCGTCTCCGCCATCGCCATAGACGAGACAACCGTGGAACTCGCCTTTGACCACGTACACAACCGACTTGCCTTTCTTGGTCCCGGTCATCAAGATTTTACCGTAGAAGACGAAGCGGGTTTTGCACCTGTCGTTGCCGCCGAAACGCCGACACGCGACCGAGTCCGGCTTTTGCTGGACCGCCCACTTCAAGGAGCCGCACACGCACACGGCGCTTTTGGCTCATTTCCTACGGTAAACCTCAGAGATGCGGAAACCAATCAGCCCCCGCTTGGATTCTACAACCTGCCCGTAAAAAGGAGCGACGCATGAAGCTATCGGATGTAGGAGAACACGAAGTCGCGTTTTTTCAGGAGAACGGGTATCTCCAACTTACCGAGTTCTATTCGAAAGAAGAAATCGAAGAATTGGGTCGCGCATTGGACCAAACCGTTGCCGACAAGCGCGCGAGGGTTTTGGGCGGTGGTCACGAAGGCTCCGAAGACTATGCGCTCGTGTTTAATCAGATGGTCAATCTGTGGGAAGACTACGGCGTCGTGCGCAAATTCTCCTTTGACCCGCGTCTTGCGGAAATCGCTCGCCGCCTTTCGCGATGCAAACATGTAGTGATCTATCACGACCACGCGTTGATCAAGCCCGGTGGTGAAAAAAGCCGCGCGACCAACTGGCATCAAGACGCCCCGTACTGGCCCATGGAACAGATCGGCGCGCTGTCCGCATGGATCGCGGTAGACGACGTATCCGTAGAAAACGGTTGTATGCAGTTTATTCCCGGCTCGCACACATTTGGCAAACTGGAACCCGTACCGCTTGCCACCGAGGGCGCGAGCGTGCTCAAAAACATCACAGCGACCGGTGTCAAAGTGGATGTTCCCCCGGTTGTCATGGATATGAAGGCGGGCGGCGTTACGTTTCACCACGGATGCACGTTTCACTACGCTACATCCAACATGACCGACCGACCACGCCGTGCGCTCGCCATCATCTATATCCCGGAATACGTCGCCTACAACGGACGGTGGGATGCCGGCGGCGCAAAGGACATGGTCGCAGGACACCCGTTTGGCGGTCCCAAACACCCCATTTTGGCAATGGGGTGAGGTCCGGGTTTGTGTCCGGCGGTTCGCAACTGTCTAAGGTCCAAAGGACCGAGTGCTTCGTCTGTTTTACCTACCCACACATCCATGTCTGTGGTCGGCGGTTCGCAACTGTCCGAGATCCGAAAGATCGAGTTTTGCGAACCCCCGGACACAGACTTGGACACCCCTCAGGAGCTTTGCCATGCTTACCCAGCAACAGATCGACTTTTTTAACGAAAACAGCTATCTCCGCTTGGAAGCGGTATTCGATCAGGAAGAAATCGCGGAACTTGGCGACGAGTTGGATCAGGTCATTCACACGTTCGTCACCCCCGGACCGGGGTGGCCGGGACCGTGGCGCACCCACTATCTGACACCCGACCAGGACACCAAAGCCCAACTGGCCGCCATCCACGAACTTCAACACTATTCGGCGGCATGGGCGCGCGCGATCCTGAACCGTCGTCTGGTAAAATCCGTCGCCGACCTGATCGGTCCGGATGTAGAGCTTCATCATGTGACGCTGCATGCCAAAGCCCCGTCGTTTGGCACCCCGTTTCCCATGCATCAGGACATGCCGTTTTTCCCGCATGAAAACGGCGCGTTTCTCGATGCCATCGTCCATATCGACGATGCCGACGAAGAAGGCGGGTGTCTCAAATTTTTGAAGGGAAGTCACCGGCTCGGCCCGCTTCCGCATATTCTGGAAGGCGCGCCCCATCTGCCTGTAGATGTCTACCGTATCCAAGACGCCGTGGACTGCCCCGCAAAAGCCGGCGACGTGGTGTTGTTTAGCCTCCACACGGTACACGGGTCGGCGCTCAACCACAAACCACGCTGGCGTCGTGTCGTCCGTTTTGGCTACCGAAACCCGCACAACCGCCAGACCGGTGGCCAAGCCATGGGGCGCCCCGGCATCATGGTCAACGGCGTACGTCCCCAAGTGGAGGGGGTAGCGGTGGATGTGTATGGCAACTGGACGCCGAAAGGGTAGATATTTGCATCTGCGCTACGAACCCCGGATGGGTGTCAAGCCCTTCCGGTCACGACTTCCAGTGGTTGTTCCCGATCCGTCTGTTCGTATCCCCCTAAGGCAGTCAAAATCCCAATAAGCTAATCGTTGTCGATCAAACGCCCCCATGGGAACAGAACGACGAGTGTATACCTGCAACGGCAACACTGGACGCGCTTCGTAGGTGGATGGTTCTTCGGGAACACATCGATGGCGCCGCAATGGCTGAGGGAGGCTTCCATACAGTTTGAGGAGGTAAGAAACGAATGGTGTTGAAACACATGCTGGAAGAGCCTTTCATAGCGTCGCATCAAACCCATGACGACCTGACGACCTATCTTTTGTCCCGCATCCGTCGTTTCGAACTGCCCGATCCCAGCACATGGGAAGCCGAATCCGAACGTTTGCGACAACGGGTGCTTGACGAGGTGGTCTTTCGCGGCGCGCCCGCGTCGTGGCGTAACGGTCCGTGCAATATAGAGCACGGCGATATGATCGAAACCGGCGAAGGCTATCGTATCGGCAAACTGCGCTACGAGGCACTGCCGGGGCTGTGGATTCCGGCGCTGCTCTACCAACCCGCAAAACCGAAAGACCGCATGCCCGCCGTACTCAACGTAAACGGTCATGTGGGGCCGCCCGGCAAGGGGATCGACTACAAGCAACTGCGCTGTATCAATCTTGCCAAACGCGGCATCCTTGCCCTCAACCCCGAATGGCTGTATTTCGGTGAGCTTCAAGGCGAAGGCTATCGCCATAACCGCGCCGGGTATCTCGATCTGTGCGGCGTCGCGGGTGTGGGCGTGTTTTTTCTGGCCATGCAGCGCGGTCTCGACGTATTGCTGGCGCACGAACATACCGATCCGGAACGGCTGGCCGTAACCGGTCTGTCCGGTGGCGGATGGCAAACCATACTCCTGAGCGCGCTCGATACCAGGGTAAAACTGGCCGCGCCCAACGCC
>VGJU01000177.1 GCA_016867335.1 Candidatus Zixiibacteriota bacterium
AAGCTGCCCTTTGCGGGCGTTCAAGACACCCCTCTCCCCGCAATCCACTGTTTGAGAAGTTTCAACCGCCCTTCTACAAGGATTTGCCTGTGAAACGCCACACCAAGTTGATGCTCCCCGGCCCTATCGACATATTCGACGAGACGCTCGACGCGCTTAGCGAACCGGTACGCCCGCATTATGGTGAAGAATTTATGACCATCTACCGGGACACCGTGACCATGCTCCAGCAGGTGTTCCAGACCCGCAACGACATTTTGGTCATGACTGCTCCGGGTTCGGGCGCGCTTGACGCAGGGCTGGGAAGCCTGTTTGGCCCACGCGAAAAAGTGGCGGTGGTCAACAACGGTCCGTTTGCCCAACGGGTCATCGACATTTTGCAGACGCACGATGCGCAGGTGATCTCCGTGGACGATCCGTGGGGCCGTGCGAGCGACCCGGAAAAAATGCAGACGGCGCTCAAGAAGAACCGCAACGTAGCTGGCATAGCCGTTGTCGCCAACGACACCGGGACCGGTGTTCGCAATCCCGTCGCCGCCTATGCAAAAATCGCCAAGGAGACGGGCATTCCCATCTTTGTAGACGCGGTTTCGGCGATGGGGGGCTACGAACTTCCCGTGGACGCCCTCGGCTTGGACATGGTGGTGACCTCGTCCAACAAGGCGCTCGAAACCACACCGGGGCTGGGCGTCATCTCGGTAAACGACCGGGCATGGGAGATCATCCGGTCCAAGACAAAAACGGGACATCGCGGCTGGTATTACGATCTGGCTCGGTGGAAAAGCTGTATGGAAAACAGCCCCGAGCATCCGTTTCCCACCACGCAGGCGACCAGCTTGATCGTGTCGCTGTATACCAGTCTCAACCGAATCATCAAGGAGGAGACACTGCGTGGACACTGGGCACGGTATGCGTGGGCACAGCGTGTCGTGCGAGCCGGGTTACGCGAAATCGGTTTCGAACCCATAGTACCGGATGACGAAGCGTCGTTTACCGTTACCACGTTTTGGATTCGCGACGATATGCGCAATAGGCTGGAACTGCGTGATTTTATGCTTCAGAAACACGGTTTTCTGCTGGCTACGGCTATGGGCGAGTTTGCGCTTCGCGTGTTGCGTATCGGACACATGGGCAAATCGGGTACACGCGACTATATAGTCCCCTGCTTGCTTGGCATGGAAGATTTTGTACGAACGATGAAAAAAGTCCCTCTGCCACACGGCGTGAGCCTCGTAGGACTTCGCGATGCCAAAAAATGGTGGTGAGGGCCGCACAGCAAGACTTGCCAAATTACGGAATACTTTCGTGATGGCTCAACGCTAATGAATCCACATCTTCTCTTCCTTCTTGCTTCCGGTCTGTGCCTGTTTACGCTGATACGCGGTATAGCCGGTTTTCGCGCCGGCAACCGAGAAATGGGCACGGTCGAAGAAGGGCTGGAAGCGATACGCTGACGCTTGGCAGGCCGCGACCATTTGCAGACCGGACTGGCCGTGTCCCTTTCCGCAGTCGTCGCCGGCGCGCTGTATGTATCGCATGGGCTGCCCGATCGTTCCGTCATCCCCCTGCTTGCCCTTGCGCTCGTCGCCACCCCGTTTCTGCTTGTGCCGATGCTCCGTAAACTTTCCCCCGCCCGACTGATAGAGACGCTCGATCTCGGCGCAAAGACGGGAGAAGACACGGAACGTTTGTTACGGACGTATCTGTTTTACCGAGATGCCTTGCCACCTCGGCCCACCCTGTTCGAGTCGGTCCGCCGACAACTGACGATGCGCGTGCTGAGCATGGACCTGCGCGTCTGTATCCCGCTTTCCGCAAAACCCATTCTCATCCGCGCCGCCCTGCTTTCTGTCTGCATCGCCCTGATTACGCTGCTGCCGTTTGGCACCGACTCGTCGCCGGAGCGTTCCGCCGATACGGCTTCTTTCGCTTCCGCGCCGGACACGTCCGTCTCTACTGGTTCGGATAGTTTTGGCGACTCCGCTACCGCTTCCACCGAAACCGGTGCAACAGCAAACACCGGTATTTTGTCTCGGGTTCCGACCGAAGAACCGAACCCACCAGCCGCCGTCGAAGACCGCCCCGACGTCCCCGATTCAACGCAAATCGGTCCCAACACCTCGCATACGCTTGCTTCCGGTGAAGTTCCCAAATCCTCAAATCTTGGTGGCAACCCACCGGATACCCGTGACAAACACGGCAACGACGTGGACGACACGGTAAAAACGCCAAACGGCATGACCGACAAACTGCTAACCGCGATCCGGTCTCTCCTGGGTATGAAAGACGGAGACGGCCCACGCGCCGCCGCGCCTACGGAACAAAATGGAACAAAAACGCAAGACCGTCCATCCGGAACGGAGACGATGGTCCGCCCGGCAGGTACGCAATCGGAACCGGGCAAGGGCGAGGAGGGCACGATAGCTGACGCGCCGGGCGCATCCGGACCGCCACCGGGTAAGATGCAGGGTGCTTCGCCAAGCGCGGCGACCACAGGTGAAAACGAAAAAGCGAACACCCCCCCCTGCAGATGATGGAGAAGGCGCTTCCGGACGATCCCGCATCAGTCTTGGCAGTGGTCCCAACCCCACACCGGGAAACGTGCCCCGCTACGCGGCACATCACAGGAAAACACCCGCATGATGACGCTCGACATCGAACAGGATGCCCGGAAAGGAACCCCAGACGAAACCGGCCAAACGCTACGGCCGACTCGTTTCAACCCCGCCTATACGCTTACGCCCGATGACGTAAAACTTACTCCCGCCGATCCCATGATCAACCAACGGATTCCGCACGCCTATGAACAGTCTCTCAAAAAACTGCTGGCAAAGCCATGAGTGAAGAACGTCGGCTCGATCAGAAAGACATTGCTGTCTTCCGCCGCGAATTCGAACCGGTGGAAGCCGAAATCCGGAAATCCGTCGTGGGCTACGCCACGCTGATCCGTCATGCGCTGATCGCCTTTTTTGCAGACGGCCATGTGTTGCTGGAAGGCGTACCCAGCGTGGGCAAAACCCATCTGGTCAAGACGTTGGCGCGCGTGTTGGGGCTTTCTTTTGCTCGGATACTGTTTACGCCCGACCTGATGCTTGCAGACATCGTGGGAACCGACTTGCTGATGGAAGATCCACAGGGCGGACGTCGTATGGAATTTCGTCCCGGTCCCGTGTTTACCCATGTGCTGTTGGCCGACGAAATCAACCGCGCCATGCCTAAAACCCAGTCGGCTTTGCTCGAAGCCATGGCCGAACATCAGGTCACTTCCGGTGGCAAAACTCGCCCGCTCGATCCTCCTTTTTTTGTCATGGCTACCCAAAATCCTTTGGAGATGGAGCGAACCTACCCGTTGCCCGAAGCGCAGGTAGACCGGTTTTTCTTCAAGCTGTTCGTGCCGTATCCGGGCAAAGACGAACTCAGCGGCATCATCGACCTGACAACCGGCGCCTCGGCGTATGAGGGGTTGACCGAAGCCTCGCTGGCAAAAACAGCGATCCGCGGGTGGTGGATGCAAGAATCTCGGCAAGACGCCGCCCCTGACGAAGACGATTAAACCCGGCGCAGCGAAACAAGCTACGGGGCATCCGTCATGCGCACATCGCCTATCTCCGCCGTATTGTACGTGGCGTGTTGCTCGACCCCAAAACACGAGAGTATATCCTGCGTATCGTAATGGCCACACACGAGGAAAGCGGAGGAAAGCGCCAACGGTGGTTTGGACGCGCCGAAGAGGAGTCCGTAGGCGCAAAACGCCATATCGACTACGGTGTCAGTCCGCGTGGGGCGCAGACGCTGACATTGGCTGCTAAAACCATGGCCCTGCTCGACGACCGTCCCATCGCTACGCCGGAGGATGTAAAGGAAATCGTCCTGCCGGCGCTTAGGCATCGGCTGATTCTCAATTTCGAAGCCGAGTCCGCAGAACGAAACGCCGATGACCTGCTCGAACAGATCGTAAAGAAGTGCGAAGCATGAAGGGGGCACGTTATTTTTCCACATTGCCACCGGAAATAGGCGATGCCCAGTTTTTTCGGATGCTGGACCGTATCCGGCTCGAAAACTTTCGTCGGTCGGTCGGTAGTCCCGGTGGCGAACATGCAACACGGCGGTCGGGTGCTTCCATCGAATTTGCCGGACACCGGTCCTACGATCCGGGCGACGATTTGCGTTATCTTGACTGGCATCTTTTGGCACGTCACGACATCGCGTATACCAAGACGTTTCAAGAACAGGAATACTATCATACCCATCTGCTGATCGACGACAGCGCTTCCATGTACGGGATGGCGGAAGGAAAAAAGTACGCGATCGCACGGGACATGGCCACAGCGCTGGCTTATGTGACGCTGGCATCGGCTGATCGTCTGTATCTCGCCCGGTTCTCCGGGGCGTCGGCGGCGTTTTACGGTACGGACCGGTCGTCCGCCGCCCGCCGGATGTCGGCGGTCTACCGTCTATTGGCGGTAGAACCACAGGGAGCCGTCGAATGGACCAATCGGCTGTCGGTCTAAGGTCATCGGCATCGTCGCCGACTCGACCGTGTCTTTCTGATCTCGGACTTTCTGGCTCCGCCTGCGCCCATCCTGTCTACCCTCCGGATACTGCTCGAGGGACTCGGAAGTATCACACTGTTTCGTCTTATCGACCCGCAGGAGCGCAGCCTACCCTTGGAACGCACGCTCATCCGGGTTTGAGACCGGGAAACAGGCGAAGGACGCCGTGTAACGCTTGACGATGCCAACCGAAGCCGTTACGAAACCGCCTTTGCGCAACATAGGGGGCGGTTATCCGCTTTCTGCAAAACCACTGGAATTCGATATATGGAAATAGACACCGAAATCCCTTGGTACGACCCTGCTCACCCCACCTCGCCGCTAAGCGTACTCAGAAGCCGGTAAACATAGGTATTTCCCCCTATCCGACCCTGTATTTCGATTGACACGCCCGCCAAACCGAAATATCATGTAACTCATGTTACGCACGGCGGGGCTGTTTCCCTGAAGTCGGCCCGTTCTGCCTCTGTGGTCCCCCGCGAGCAGGGGGACGTTGCGCGCCCCACCCCGTTCGAGGGGAGGGCCGGGGTGGGGCCTACATCAGAGGCCGCGTAACATGAGTCATGTAATACGTCACCCTGCCTGAAAGCCTTATACCATCGCCCGATCGTTCCATACATAGAGCCTTGTATGTCGCCAATCCAAAAACCCAAATCAAAAATCCCAAATCGGTATTCCCTCCGTCTTCGATTTCTTTGCCTTTTATCTATGGCGCTTTTTGCCGGATGCGGTGGCGAAACACCGCAAAAAAGCGTCGTGACGGTGTATTCTCCACACGGGAAACCCATCCTGCCCGAATTTGAAAAACTGTTTGAGACAGCTCACTCCGATATCGACGTACAATGGCTCGACATGGGCGCGCAGGACGTACTCGACCGGGTGCGGTCCGAAAAGGCCAATCCTCAGGGTGACGTCTGGTGGGGCGCACCGGCGACCAATTTTATGCAAGCCGCCGAAGAAGGGCTGCTGGCTCCTTATCGGCCTTCGTGGGCAGATAAGATCGACCCGGCGTACAGGGATCCGCAGGACCGTTGGTACGGAACCGCCTTGCTGATCCCTATTATCGCTTTCAACAATCAGGAGCTTACCGAACAAACCGCTCCGCAGGACTGGGACGAACTGCTCGTTCCCAAATGGAAAGATAAAATCGTCATCCGGTATCCGCTGGCGTCCGGCACGATGCGTACGGCGTTTGCCGGAATGATCTGGCGGACCTACCGCGATACCGGTTCGCCCGAACAGGGTTTCGAATGGCTCAAAAAACTGGATGCCAACACCAAAGACTACGCCGCGGACCCCAACATGATGTTTCAGAAGCTCGCGCGCAAAGAAGCGGTCGTCTCGATCTGGCTTATGTTGCAAGTAGACCGGTATCAATATCCGTTCGGGTTTGTCACACCCCGTAGCGGAACGCCGGTATTGACCGACGGTATCGCGCTGATCGCCAACGGCAAAAACCTCGAAGCCGCGAAAAAGTTTTACGAGTTTGTCACCGACATGGACCATACGATCCTTCAGGCTACGCAACATTACCGCATTCCGGCGCGCAACGACATCCCCAAAGACCGGCTGCCGTCCTGGGCCGCTAATCTTCGTTTTACACCGATGGAATTGGACTGGAAAGTGTTTTCCGAGCGTTCGAAGGAATGGATGAAGTACTGGGACGAGCAGATCAAAGACAAAGGTTGATTTTACGGAGGAAATCATGCAGATCGTCAAATTCGAACCGGGACGGGATTTGCTGGACACGCCGAATATCAGGGCGCGAGTGGACGAACTTCTGCCCGGCGAGACGTACGCGGAGCAGGGATACCCCGGTTCAGACGAGATGTTTTATTTTGCCGACGGCCAAGGCACGCTGTCCGCCAACGGTGAGACGTACGCTTTTTCGGGTGGGATGCACGCCTATATTTCCGCCGGAACACCGTATCGTCTCGTCAACACCGGAAACGCTCCGATTCGGCTGATCTGGGCGCAGGCCCCCAATGCCTCCACCACTCCGCCACCGGGCGCGGGGGGGCCGGTGTGGCTTGAAAAAGAAACCCTTAACGGACGTTTTCCCGCCTCCCCACACGTACGCGGCGGAATGCTCGAATTCCCAGCCGATTTTGAGTGCGACTATCACAGCCACGACAGTGCAGAGGAAATTTTTCTGTTTCTCAAAGGAAACTGCCGAATCACCGTAGAAGAGGAAGCGCAGGACGTGGGCGTGGACGACATCGTCATCGTGCCGGCAGAACACAAACACAAACTCAAATCCGGCAAAGACCCGCTGCTGATGTGGCTCACAGTGACCCCCAACCTAAAACCATCGCACACGTTTTACAAACAACAGGCAGACGGGTCGTATCTGCGGGTCACACCGAGGGCCGTTGCCGGGTGAAGGCCGTGGTGTTCGATTTAGACGGTACACTGCTTGATACGCTTGACGATCTGGCCGACTCGATGAACGCCGCGCTGTCGGTCATGGGATTGCCTTTACACCCGACGGATACGTATCGATTTATGGTCGGTGACGGAATAGAAACGCTGGCGCGGCGTGTACTGCCGGCAAACCGACAAGATGAAGAATCGATCCGGATCTGCGTAGCAGGTATGGGGGAAGCCTATGAACAGCGGTGGCACGCCAAATCGAGTCCCTATCCCGGTATTGCCCAACTGCTCGACACGTTGACCGCCACCGGAATCGTTATGACCGTGTTTTCCAACAAACCGCACAAATTTACGGTCAAGGTCATAGATGCACTGCTTCCGCAATGGCGTTTTGCTCTCGTAATAGGTGCAAAAGCCGGAGTGCCTAAAAAACCCGATCCGTTTGGCGCGCTGGAAATCGCGCAACACCTTCGTATCCCGCCCCGTGAATTTTTGTATGTAGGCGACACCGACACGGACATGCGGACGGCCGTCGCCGCAGGTATGTACCCGGTCGGAGCGTTATGGGGGTTTCGTTCCGCAGAGGAACTCGAAACCGCCGGGGCAAAAACGCTGATCTCCCATCCGATGGACTTGATGAAATTGATCGTATGAAAACGCAAAATCCCTTTCCATGGAGACCGCGATGCTGACGCAAAAACAGATCGAGTTTTATCATGAACAGGGCTATCTCGCCGTGCCCGACGTGTTGACAGGGGATGAAGTGGATGCGCTTCGACGGGTAACGGACGAGTTCGTCGAAAAGTCGCGTGAGGTTACCGCGCATACCGACGTATTCGATCTTGAGCCGGGGCATACGCCTGAAAATCCCAAACTCAGACGGATCAAAGAGCCTGTGGGACAGCACGAGGTGTACCGACAGACGATCCGCCACAACGGCATTCTCGACATCGTCGAGCAGTTGATCGGGCCGGGTATTCGCACGAACGGCAACAAACTCAATATGAAGTCCGCCGAATTCGGAAGTCCGGTGGAATGGCATCAGGATTGGGCGTTTTATCCGCATACCAACGACGATATCCTTGCGGTCGGCGTTTGTATCGACGACATGAGGCTCGACAACGGCGCGCTGCTGGTAATCCCCGGATCGCACCGGGGGCCGATCTACGACCATCATCAGAACGGTCGATTTTGCGGGGCGGTCAACGATCCGGCGTTCAAACCCGAAAACATAGTGGCGGTCGAAGTGCCTGCCGGGGGCA
>VGJU01000178.1 GCA_016867335.1 Candidatus Zixiibacteriota bacterium
GGAGAGCCGGACGGACTGCACATTTTCAGAAACGCCGTCCGTCATGTTCGAGAAACCGTATAAGGCTTTTGTTGACACCTTGTGTTTTTCGGTATACTTTTATGCGCCTACTCTCCTCGGTTTCTCTTTGTATGATCGTCGGTACGTTCTCCGGATGCGCGGGAACCATGCCGACGCTCGTCACCGAGACAAAGCCAGCGCCCGTGCGCGATGCGGACTGGTACATAGAGGAAGGCATCAATGTTTTTGCCCGGCACGAGTACGAGAAGGCCATTGCGCTCTGGGAGCAGGCGGTGGTGCTCAACCCCCGTCACACCGTGACGCACAATTTTCTCGGTTTGGCCTATTTTCGGCGGGGCGAAGATGGAAAGGCCGTACTGGCCTTTGAAAAGGCGATTGCCTTTGACCCTGGGTTTGGCGAGGCGTTTAACAATCTGGGATACGTTCTTTTTCGGCAACGCCAATATACACCGGCCATGGAGTCGTTTCAACGCACCCTCGCCATAGACCCGAATCATCTCGAAGCAAGACAGAATTTCAAGCTTGCCCTGGAAGCTCAGGCTGGCAATTTGGACGGATGGGCGCATACGCTTGCCGAAGAGGCCGGTCATGCCGAGGATCTCGACCAGAAGATCGCGCTCTACCAACGCGCGCTGGAAGTGGATTCGACCCATGCCCGCATCCGCAACAACCTGGGCGTAGCCCTGTACTACAACGGTGAACTCCCGCCGGCCATGATCCAGTTTCAACGGGCTATTGCTATTGATTCCCGTCTTGCGGAAAGTTATAATAACTTGGGTTATATTTTGCTGGACCTGGCCCGGTACCCCGAGGCCGTAGTACAGTTCAACGCCGCGCTCGACATCGATCCGGGGTTTATCGACGCATACAACAACCTCGGAAAAGCACTGGCCGGATCGGGAGACATAAACGGCGCCATCGCCGCGTGGGAGTCCACTCTGATCATCGAACCGGCCAACCGAGTGGCAAAACATTATCTGACGAAATATCATCATCCGTAGCTTTCATCGGATATCCAAGGAGGAAAAACATGGCGGTCATCGACGAAATCCAGCGTCAACAAGCCTATCACACCCAGATGGGAAGAGGCTCGCTGCTCATCGACAACAATTTCGATCTGAGTACGTTCGATCTGGATTTTCATTTCGAACGCGCAGGCAAAGAGGTTCCGGAGACGGTCATCAAGGTGTTGACGGAGGTATTGAAAGAGTGGGCGCAGGCGTACAAAGCGGGAAAACAGACGCTTGATTATACCCCGGAACAAAAAGCCATGTTGGGGCGTTTTAATTTAGAGTTCCGCACCAATTATTTCGGAAAAGAGTTTGCGGAGACGTTCAAAGACCAGATTCAAGTGCAACAGTTGTTCGATGCGACCCAGGAGCATACGTTTAGCGCATACGGGGTCAAAGTGCTGCTCATCACCTTGTTTGTCCGTGATCCCAAGATCGTCGCCGGCGATTTTCCGTCCGCTGGTCACAAATACGCCTATATGGCCGCGATACGGACCGGGCTGTACGAGATATTCGAAGGGCATCTGATCCCCAGCCTCTGGTGTATTCACGTATCCAAATAACACCGACTGAACGGATCGGGCGGACGCCGCCGGACAGACGGCGCATTCACTCGCGCAGGACGACCGCAAGGAGGCTGTCCTGCTTCAGCCGGATGTAAAAACGCCCATGCGGCCCAACCATCGCGCCATCCAGCAACGTATGCGCCTGATCGGCGTCCTGTTGACGCCGAT
This sequence comes from Candidatus Zixiibacteriota bacterium, assembly GCA_016867335.1. GTDB lineage: Bacteria > JAAXHH01 > JAAXHH01 > JAAXHH01 > JAAXHH01 > VGJU01. Next base: position 1,766 of record VGJU01000178.1, read on the forward strand.
CCCGGTGTTTCTTTTTATCTGTCTGCTTACCTATTCCGGAAACGATTATCCCAATTCGAGCCTGCGTCCGGAAGAAGCGCTCAACCTCGGTGGCGACTACGGCGCATGGATCGCCTATGCGTTGAGGGTTTTTCTGGGCTACGGCGCGTTCGCCTTACCCGTTCTCCTCGGACTGCTCGCATGGAACCGCCTGACCGGCGCCTCTGCACGGTCGCTTTTCCTGATCCCCGTCGCAGGTTTGGGCCTTATCCTTTCCGGAGCCACCCTGTTTTGTCTGATCGGCCAGATACCCGAAAGCGGACGGTTTGCCTTCGGTGGGGTAACGGGGTTGTGGTTGGCGCAAAACCTCTCCGGCGTCTTTGGAACACAAGGCGCGTTTTTCGTCTGCGGCGCCTTTTTTCTCGGCGTCGTTTTTTATTCTATCATCCGGACGGTCCGCACCCGCGCGCTGTTGCGCGCCGCCGCCAAAAAATCCGACGACCCCGGCTATCCGTCCCCCTCGTTTTCCCGCACCCCCCTTTCCTGATTTCTTCGCCTTCCAGACAGGGCATGGCATGATCGGAAGATTTACATGGATAGCCCGCTGTATCGGGATCGTGGGGATATGCGGTCTGTTTTCCGTATCCGCCGGAGCGGTCGGCCCACAGATATCCCCCCCTATCGCACAACGTATCGCGCCGCGTCTGCACAACATGCTGGGCACAGACTCCCAAAATCCGATCAAAATCTGGGTTTATTTTACCGACAAAGGCATCTCCACCGCTTTGGCTTACCGAAACGCCGTATCGGACCACGAACGGAGTTTGACGGAGACGGCGCGTAGACGACGCAGCCTGCGCAAAGACGGGGAGATTACGGATATGTACGATTTGCCCGTTTATCCGTCTTATGTAGAACAGATCGTTTCCGCCGGAGCCCTTCTGCTTGGTCGTTCCCGCTGGCTCAACGCGGTAAGCGTTTCCGCAACACCGGAGGTGGTTCGTCGGCTGGCAACGCTGCCTTTTGTACAATCCATAGAACCGGTAGCCGTATATCGCCGTTCGCTACCTGAACCGTCCCCCCCCGATATCGCACTCCGCCCCCTGACCTCGACATCGCCCCATGCGCTCAACTACGGCGCTTCGCTCATACAACTGGCGCAGATACAGGTTCCACAACTTCACGATCTCGGACTTTCCGGGAAAGGCGTTACCGTCGCCCTGTTCGACACCGGGTTCCATCTCGGTCATACGGCCTTTGACAGCCTTAGGTCGCGGATCGTGGGAGAAAGGGATTTTATCAACGGCGACACGCATACCGCCGACGATCCGGCGCAGGACTTTTTTGCGGGCCAGCACGACCATGGCACACAGACGCTCTCGGCCACGGGCGCTTATGCACCGGGGCAGTTGATCGGCCCCGCCTACGGCGCGCGATTTATCCTTGCCAAAACCGAAAGCATCGCCTTTGAACGCCAAGTGGAAGAAGATTGGTGGATGCAAGCGATGGAATGGGCCGACAGCCTCGGCGCCGACATCATCAGCAGTTCTCTCGGATACAACTCTTGGTACTCGTATGAGGATATGGACGGACAGACCGCTGTGACAACCAAGGCAGCCAAGATCGCCGCCAGCCGCGGTATCGTGGTCGTCAACGCGATGGGCAACGAAGGACAGTCATTTTGGCAAAACCTGATCGCTCCGGCGGATGCGGACAGCATCGTGTCGGTCGGAGCCGTCGATTCCACAGGCACGTTGGCAAATTTTAGTTCCAGAGGACCGACCGCGGACGGACGCATCAAACCCGATGTCGTAGCGATGGGCGTGTCGGTTCGTCTTGTCGTCCCCGGCAGTGCCGACCAATACACGCGAAATAACGGCACTTCCTTTTCCACCCCGCTTGTCGCGGGAACGGTTGCGCTTTTGCTGGAGGCGTATCCCTCGTGGACACCCTTCCGAACGATACAGGCGCTTCGAAGTACGGGTAGCCGAAGCGCCACGCCCGACACGCTGTTTGGCTATGGCATCGTCCGGGCGCTTGGCGCCTTGCTCACCGAAGCCACGGTGCAGGTGTCTTCGTTTGTCGCCGCCAACGACGCCGAAGGGGTGCTCCTGAGTTGGAACGCCGCACCGGAAATCAACATCGCCGGATGGCGGCTGTACCGAAAAGGTCCGATCGGCGGAGAGACGCTTCTGAACCCGACTCCGATTCCGGCACGAGGCAACGGCGCTTTTGGCTTTTCCCGCACCTATCTGTTCGTGGATACCACCGCTGTCGAGGGACTTACCTATGAATACGCGCTCGAAGCGGTCGCCTTCAACGGACTGCCGTTGACCGCCTCGCGCCCCCAAAGCCAAATTACCGTCATCCCTACGGACTCGACCGGTCTGCCGCCTTTTACGCTTCACCAGAACCAACCCAATCCGTTCAACCCCAGCACCGAGATCGTCTTCGACATCCGCCAAACCGGACGGGTTCGTCTTGTCGTCTACAACGCCATCGGCCAGCAGATCAAGACACTTGTAGACGAAGTACTCGCACCCGGACGGTTTGGCAAAACATGGGACGCGACCGATACCTCCGGAAGACCGGTAGCCAGTGGGGTCTACTTCTACCGGTTGTCGACGCAATCCTTTCTCGACGTAAAAAAAATGGTGCTGATCCGGTAGCGACTTTTCCCAGAACCTTTCTGCCCCCCGCGCGAATGATACACGAGACTGCCCTCTTTTTACGGTAGATTTTTATCTCCATTAGGAAAGACTCGATGCGCCGATTGATAGGATACGCGCTCTTGACCGCCGCGTTTTTGCTGACCTATATGGTTTCGTCAGGATACGCCCAGTATCTAAACTATTTTGGTCACAACAAGGTCCAGTATGCGCAATTTGACTGGCAGATCATGCAAACCGAACACATCGACCTGTATTATTTTCCGGAGGAAAAAACGCTTGCCGAACGCGCCGCCGCCTCTGCCGAACGAAGCTATCGCGCGCTCGAAAGCCAGTTTAGCCTGTCGATCCATCGCCGTATTCCCCTTATCCTGTACAGCACCCACCAGTTTTTCGAAGAGACCAACACCATACCGGGATTGCTGCCGGAGTCGGTCGGCGCTTTTACCGAATTTCTCAAGGGTCGCGTGGTCATGCCCAATCTCGGCTCGTATCATGAATTTGACAAAGTGCTGAGGCATGAACTCATTCACGTATTTACCATCGAAAAAATCAAATCGGTACTGACCAACCACCGGTTGCCGCCACGGGTTGGACCGCCGCTCTGGTTTATGGAAGGCATCGCCGAACATTGGTCCGAAGGGTGGAGTTCCGAGGCCGATCTGTTTATACGAGACGCCGTGTTGTCCGGCTATCTCGTGCCCATTCCGAAGATCAACCGCATCTACGGCTCCTTTCTGATGTACAAAGAAGGACAGTCGTTTCTGAAGTTTCTTGAAGAAAAATATGGCGATGAAACCATCGAACTCCTCTTCGAAAACTGGTGGCGTGGACGTTCTTTTGAGGAAATCGTGGAACTGTCGGTCGGCAAAAGTCTTACTGCGTTGAGCGAAGAATGGGTCTATACCCTGCAAAAACAGTATTTTCCCGTGCTGGAAAAAACGGATATGCCTTCCAAGACGGCAAAACAGCTTACCCGGAGAGGGCTTAACATCAAACCGGTCGCCGTGCCTGCCGATTCGGGACAAAGTGAGAACATGGTCTTTATCAGCACCCGAAACGGTTATGAAGACATCTGTCTTGCTCCCCTTGAAGGGACGGAGCAACAGGTCAAGCTGCTTGTCCGGGGCGGACGGTCTTCACGTTTCGAGTCGTTTCATTTTCTCCGTACTCGAATGTCCGTCAACCGGGACCGCCAGCTTGTTTTCGTTTCGCAGAGCGGCTCATCGGACGTGCTCAACACGCTCGACATCGACACGGGAAAACACCGTCACCGATTTGCCTTTCCGAACATCGTCGGCATGTCGTCTCCCGCTTGGTCACCCGACGGACAAAAGATCGTATTTTCGGGACTCAGCCAGGCCGGTTACTCCGATCTGTACGTAGTCGATATAAAGGATGGTTCGCTTGTCAAGCTGACCAACGATCTCTACGAAGACAACGAACCCACTTGGTCACCCGACGGACAAAAGATCGTTTTCAGCTCGGACCGAACGACCGACGGAGATCGGAAAGGCTGGCATAACCTGTACGCTCTGGCCCTGGAAACCGGCGAGATCGAATGGATAACGTATGGCCCGTACAACGACCGTTCCCCCGCATGGTCTCCGGACGGCCGGTATATCGCGTTTGTCTCCGACCGACAGACAGGACTCGACCTATTTCTCGTGGACATGGGACGGCAGATTTATCCGCTAACCCGTTTTGCCACCGGCGCGCTGGACGTAAGCTGGACACCGAACAACGGTTCCCTGCTTATCACCGGTTTCGAAGGTTTTCAGTTTCAGACGTTTCGCGTTTCCATACCCGATTCGCTTCGCACCGAACACGCTCCGGTTTCAGACAAACGCGCGGCGCTTTGGATACCGGCTAAAATCGAAGCAAAACACGGTTCCAACGTCGTTCCCTATAAAAATCGCTATAGCCTCGACTTGGCCCAGGGCGGATTTATCGCCATTCCGCAAAGCAGCGACGTGACCTTTGGCGGCGGCGCCCTGTTTACCTTTAGCGACATGCTGGGCAACCATCACTATAACCTCTTGGTCAGCAATACCACCGAAACCACCGGAGACTTTCTGAAAAGTTTCAACGTGTTCGTCTCGCGTATCAACCTTTCTAGACGCATGAACTACGGTTTCGGACTGTTTCATCTCAAGGGGCGTTTTTTCGACGACCGTTTCGGGCTTTTTGACGAGCGGCGTGTCGGCGGCGTATTTCTGTTTAACTACCCCTTTTCTCGGTTTTCCCGGCTGGAAGGCAATATCGGTTTTATCCATTCGGAACGCGACCGCATCTTGTTGACCAACCGGAGCCATCGCGCCGAACTGATCACCAACTATCTGGCGTATGTCCGCGATACTGTGCTTTGGGGACCTACCGGCCCCATAGACGGAGAAGGCTATCAGGTCGGCATCACCCATCTTACGGACCTTCGCCGGGGGGACGCCTATACGACCACGATGTTGGCGGACTACCGACGGTATTTTCGCGTCGCCAATCGGCTTACCTTTGCCACGCGAGCGCTCGGCATAGGCAGTTTTGGCAGGGAACCGCAGTTTCTGCGTTTCGGAGGAAGCTGGGATTTTCGCGGCTATCCGTTCCGGTCGCTTCGGGGTAACCGGATGGTGCTGATCAATCAGGAATTCCGGTTTCCGCTGATGGATGTGCTCAGCCTTGGTTTCCCCTTTGGAGCGATGCAGTTTTCGCGTATACAGGGCGCGCTGTTCGTAGATGCAGGCAACGTATGGTTTGACGACGACTTCGGCGACGTGATAGGCAGTTTTGGCGGCGGCGTGCGTGTAGGGCTGGGAGGCCCGCTTGTGCTTCGCTTCGATTTCTCGCGCCGGGTAGACCAAAACTTCCGACGTCTACAACCCGGTCTCAAGTTTACCTTCTGGTTTGGCCCCGACTTTTGAAGAAGGGTAACGTCTGAAATGAGAAGGGTGAAGAAAAAATATCCATTCTTTGGCCAGCCTGATGTTCGATGCGAAAGGGCTATACGGCTTTTTGTCTGGATTTGCGCGTTGGGATGGTGTGCGCTCGCGCAGACCATCGTCGCTCAGGAAAATGCGGCGGAGCCAAACAGACCCGTCCCGCTCTGGAAGGTTCGGATGAAAGGATCGATCCTTGCCATACCCGCTGTGCAGGGCGTGTCGCTCTACCTACCCATGGGCGACGGACGCCTATACCGAATAAACGCAAAAGACGGACGCCACGAAGTCATCGGCAAACTGGAGGGGAGGATACCGGTTACACCGGGGATACGGGGCGACCTGCTTTTTCTGTCGATTACCGGTCAGGACAAACGCGATTTGCGCGCGCTGATGGCCTACGATCTTTCCACAAAAAAGGTAATATGGCAGCGTCCGTTCCGTAACGCATGGTCCGCACCGGCTTTGTCCGGGGAAACGCTTTATATCGGCTCCGAAGACGGTTCGGTTTACGCCGTCGATACGGGAACGGGGGAGACACGCTGGCGGTTTAGCGCCCCGCGCCAGATACGTTCGTCGCCAGTGGTAAAAGACAACATGGTATACGCCGGATCGGACGACGGTCTTCTGTATGCGCTTGACGCGCAAACAGGACGGAAGCTATGGTCTTTCGAGACGGGTGGCAGCGTTTCCACCGCGCCTGTAGTCGCCCACGATGCCGTATATGCGGCGAGCTACGACCGGTCGTTATACTGTATAGACCGGATTACCGGCCAACTCAGGTGGAAATTCGGCACGGAGGGCAGTCTCTACGGCCCTCCGGCGATCCATGAAAATCAGG
>VGJU01000179.1 GCA_016867335.1 Candidatus Zixiibacteriota bacterium
GGGGGTAAAACGTGGCGACATTCCCGGTCCCCGCATGTTTGTCGCGGGAAAATCGCTGGCCGTCATGGGCGGACACGGCGATCCTACCAACGGATTCCGGGAGGATATTCTCGATGTGCCGGATATCGAGGAGGGCGTGGTCAACGGTCCGGAATCGGCGCGTAGGGCGGCATTGTTGGCTATAAAACGCGGAGCCGACGTGATCAAGATTACGGCTACCGGCGGCGTGCTTTCCATCGCGCAAAACGGACAGAACCCGCAATTTGCTGAAGATGAGATCAAGGTGATCGTCGATACGGCAAAGGATTTCGGGTTAAAGGTCGCCGCGCACGCGCATGGAGCCGAAGGCATGAAACGCGCAATCCGAGCGGGCGTGTCATCGATCGAACACGGCACGTACATGGACGACGAGGTGATACGGCTGATGAAGGAACACGGCGTCTATTGGGTTCCTACCATCATCGCGGGGAAAAGCGTGGCGGAATATGCGAAAATCGACGGCTACTATCATCCGTTGGTCGTGCCCAAGGCGCTTGCCATCGGACCGGTGATTCAGGAGACGTTTCGCAGGGCCTACCGAGCCGGGGTTCCGATCGCCTTTGGAACCGACGCATCGGTGTTTCCGCACGGACAAAACGCCAAAGAGTTCGAGTACATGGTGGAGGGAGGGATGCCGCCCATGGAGGCCATCCGTGCCGCCACGTATCATGCGGCGACATTGCTTGGCAAGCTCGAAGAACTCGGAACCGCCGAACCGGGGAAATGGGCGGATCTTGTAGCGGTAGACGGCGATCCGCTCAAGGACATCCGGGTGCTTCAGAAAATCTCATTCGTCATGAAGGAAGGCGTCGTATACAAGATGCAAGGCAAACTGACGCTTTCGGCTGCCGAGCCAAAAAACTGACGATGGCGAAAGGATAACGTCTTGGCCTCTTCCCCCTATCGTGCCCTTACCCGCACGCAGGCCGCGCATTTTCTGGAACGCGGGTTTGTCGTTCTCAACGAATGTTTTCCGCGCGAAATTGCCGACGAATGGCGTGCTTTCGCATTCAAACGACTGGGGTACGACCCCGCCGATCCACAGACATGGATCGAAGAGCGGGTACATCTTCCCCGTATGCAGTCGGTTCTCATCCGGGATTTCGCGCCAAAAGCGTGGGGCGGCATCTGCGACCTGATCGGAGGCGAAGACCGAGCCGCGACGCCCGATGCCACATGGGGCGACAGTTTTATCATCAACTTCAAGATCGGGGCAGGTAAGCCGTGGATTCCGCCCGGACCCACCCTGCAGGGCTGGCACAAAGACGGCGACTTTTTTCGCCATTTTCTCAACAGCCCGGAGCAGGGTCTGCTGGTGATCGTCGTCTGGTCCGATATCGAGCCGATAAGCGGAGGGACATTTGTCGCCTGCGACTCGGTAGGCCATATTGCGCGGCTTTTGGCGGCGCATCCGGAGGGGATGCTCCCCACAGGAGAATTTGGCGCGACGGCACAGCAGTGTACCGATTTTGCCGAGATCACGGGCCGGGTGGGCGATGTGGTGTTGTTGCACCCGTTTATGGTACATTCACATTCGTACAACCCGTCGGGGCGACCCCGGTTTATCACCATTCCACCGGTGGCGCTCAATGCGCCGATGCGGTTTAACCGCCGTCGGTTCGAGGATCATTCACTTGTCGAGCAGGCCGTGTTGAGAGGGCTTGGCGTCAAACGTCATCGGTTTGTACAGACAGCTCCGGCGGAACGACTCCACCCGGAGCGCGAACACATACAGGCCAAGATGCTGGAGGAACAGAAAAAAAGGCTGGAGCGCGTGTGAGCGAACCGTCCCTGCACCCTGCCAGTAAGCGGATTTCACATACCCTTTTTGTTACGCAAAGCCTGTTTGGCGCTTCCCAGATCGCGGTATTTACCGTCGTTCCCATCCTCTCCGCACAGCTTGCCGGTGACGAAAGCCTTGCCGGCGTGCCGATGACGATCACCTTTCTTGCCCGGTCCCTGTGCGCCTATCCCTTTGGATGGATCATGGACCATTGGGGCCGTCGTGCCGGGCTTTCGCTCGGTTATCTGGCCGCGATGGTCAGCGCCGTAGTATGTCTTGCGGCCGTCGGTGCGGAATCTTTTATCGGGTTTTGTCTCGGTGCGATATTTTCAGGAATGGGCAGAAGTGCAGGTGAACAAGCTCGGTATGTAGCCGCCGAGGTGTATCCGGCCCCACAGCGCGCCCGCATCATCGGTCACATCGTATTTGCCGGAACCATCAGCGCCATCGGCGGCCCGTTGCTCGTCGCCCCGTCGGGCGAATGGGTCGCCGCCTACGGTCTCTACCCGCTGTCCGGCTCGTTTACCATCGGCGTCGTTGCCTGTGCCATCGCGGTACTGCTTACGCTCACGTTTATCCGCCCCGATCCGCTTACCATCGCCCGGACCTATGGGACGGAAACACCCGACCGGCAAATCGATACCGTTAGAACCGTACGTGAAATACTCCGCAACGCACGTGTCCGTTACGCCATTTTGGCACAGGTGCTGGGCCAGTTGGTGATGACCTTGCTCATGGTCATCACCCCGCTTCACATGCACCACCACGACCACACCACCACCATCATCTCGTGGGTGATCATGGCGCATACACTCGGCATGTTCGGGTTGTCGGGACTGACCGGCCGGCTGATCAACCGGTTTGGCCAGGACATAGTAATCCGCATCGGAGGCGTGATCCTGATCGCCTCGTGCGTCATCGCGCCGGTGTCGCCCCAATTTGTTCCCTTGGCGATCGCGCTGTTTCTTTTAGGATTGGGTTGGAATTTCTGTTTTATCGCGGGTTCTTCGCTGCTTGCCAACAGCCTCGAACCCCTTGAACGGGGACGCATCCAAGGGGTAAGCGAAGCATTCGTTTCGCTGGCGGCCAGTCTTGCCAGTTTGCTGACCGGCGTACTGTTTGACGCAGGGGGGATGCTGTTGCTCGGCACGATCGGACTGGCCGGGTCGATATTTCTCTGTGGGTACAGCGTCCGCTACGCCCGGCGTCTCGAATAGGAGATTGCGACGGCTACCCGCGCCTCGAAAGCACATTCCGCTCGTATGTCTTGATCTCATCCATCCACGCCATACCGACCGGTGCGCCCTGCTGGGTGCAGTAATAGTCCCACACCGCGCCAAAAGGCAGTGTTTTGAGTTCTTCCATAAGCGCCAGACGCGAGGTAAAATCCCCCTCCTCTTCGTAGCCTCTGAGTTGTTCGCGCGGTTCGAGCAGGGCGATCAACAGGGCTTTGACCATACACCGGGTTCCGATGACCCATGCGGCCACCCGGTTGATACTTGCGTCGAAAAAGTCGAGCCCGACATGCACACGGTCGAGCGCATCGGAGCGTACCAGTTCGGAAGCAATATTCTCGAGCGCATCCGACAGAATCACCACATGGTCGCTGTCCCACCGGACGCCTCGGCTGACGTGGAGCAACACTTCCGGCACGAAAAGAAGCACGGAAGACAGTTTGTCTCCTATCTCTTCGGTTGGATGGAAATGACCGGCATCGAGACACAGGATCACTTTGCGGCTTACGGCATACCCCATGTAAAACTCGTGCGAGCCGACCACATAGGATTCTGAACCGATGCCAAACAGTTTGCATTCGACCGAATCAAGATTCCATGCCGGGTTCAGCCGCTCCGCCAACACGGCATCCAGCGAACGTTCGAGACGCTCACGGGGGGACTTTCTGTCCGCCGGCATGTCCTTGTACCCGTCCGGTATCCAGATGTTGGTGACACACGGATTTCCGAGCGCTTTGCCGATCCCCGCGCCGATATGCCGACACGCGATGCAATGGTCGATCCAGTACTGGCGTATCGACACATCGGCGCTGGCCAGTGTAAAACCCGTAGCAGCCTTGGGATGCGCAAAACACGTCGGGTTGAAATCCATGCCAATGCCAAGCGATCCGGCCCACGTGACCCAGTTGCCAAAATGCTCGATGGTTAACTGGCTGCGATCCACCTTTACCCTCCCGGTTTCGGCATAACAGGCGTGCAGGTTAAGCCGGTGTTTGCCGGGGATGAGCGAAAACGCCTTTTCTATGTCGTTTCGAAGTTCCTGCGGGGTACGGGCGCGTCCGGGATAGTTCCCCGTTGCCATGATCCCACCATCGGCGATGCTCCCGGCGCTTTCGAAGCCTACCACGTCATCGCCCTGCCAGCAGTGCATGGAAACCGGAATACGGCGCAATACGTCCATCGCCTTTTCCGTATCCACCCCATACGCCGCGTATCGCTCTTTTGCCTGTTCGTATGCCGCCTCGATGCCGGACATGCCGCCTCCTAAATTGGGAAAGTGAAAAGTTTCCGAGACCGCTTATCGTTGCCAGGTAAGAACAAAAGCAGGGGGAATGTTCTTGAGGACGACCCGGCTCCGGTGATAAACGGGAAACAGTTCATCCATGCGGCGACGGAAACGAGCCGAAGACCGCATCGGGTACGCATGGACATACTGGAACATCCGAAACACGCTCCCCGGGGTCATAAGCCTGTCTATATTGACGATAAAGGCTTCCTGCACGCTGTCGGGCAACGTGGAGATCGCCAGTCCGGAGATGATGATCTGGGGCGGCGTCAACCCGGAATCCGCGTGGACCCGGTGTGCTTTGGCGACGGTATCTTGGACGAAACGCAGATCGGGAAACCGGGTTCTGAGTACCCGTACGAATTTTTCTTCCAGTTCGATACCGAGATACGCCCCGGCGGTCGGCAGAATCCGGTGGATTTGCGTCGTCAGTGCGCCGGTTCCGGGACCGAGTTCGATCAACGAACCGCCGGAAGAAAGATCCAACCCGTGTATCATCGCCCGCGCCAATTCCTGAGAACTCGGCGCTACGGCGGAAACGCTCACTGGATTGCGTAGCATGACCTGAAAAAATACGAAAAGGGGATGCGGTTCGGTTTGTTCCATAGGGAAAAGTAAGGTTCGAAGGATGAATAAAAACGGCACATGCCTGTCTTCAGACACGCAACTGGATATACGTCTCTGTAAAAATGGTACAGTATAACCCGGCAGACGCACCCCTGCAATACTTTTTGTGCACAAATCGAAATCAGCCATCCCGCCGCGCTATGAAACCCGAATCAGCCTCCCGGCCTGCGGAGGTCGGACGCAACCCCGGATACGGGGTTCGGTTTCGATAGATCAAATAGCCGCACAGCACAAACGCCGTCATGCCCAGCGCATAGTATTCCCATACCAGATTCTCCGTATGGATGCCGTAATGGTACAGCGTAAGCGAGAGGGCGTTGTTGCCTGCGTGAATCAACATACAGGGAAAGATGGAACCGGTCGCCAGTGCCATACCAGCCAGTACAATCCCCATAAAACCCGTCGGTACGATCCGGAAAAGGCTGAGGTGAAACAATCCAAACACCAACCCGACAAGAAGCGCCACGACCACCGGATGAAAACGCCGATGTAGCCCGTGTAACAGTACCCCCCGGAAGGCGATTTCTTCCACGATACCCGGAACCACGGACAGCATGAGGAGTATTTTCCACAACGGATACTCGCCGGGCACGAAAGACCGGGTAAACTCTTCGATCATTTTTTCGGATACGGGAAATACCAACCCGGCAAGATATAAAACGGCGATTCCGGTCAGGTGTAGCGCAGGGATCGCCAGGACCGTAAGCAACCATACAAACGGTTTGACAGGACGCAACGCCAACGCGGTTTTGACTTCCAGTCGGTAGATTTTCATCATCAAAAGCGGAGTAGCGGTAAACAGAACAAACATGTTAAACACCCACTGCCCTTCCAATTTCATCAGCGCCGTCATGTTGGTAGCGGCGATAAGCATAACGGCCCACATGCCTCCAAACCAGAGCAACACCCTTTTGGGAAACAGCGCGGGGCCACCTGTAAGATCGGCTTTGTCCCACTCGCTGGCCGAAATGAGACGTTCCATGGACAGCATCCGGGTGGTGGCCCGCAACAGCAGGGCCGCCGTGGCAAACGCGGCGGCGACGGCTATGGCAAGCATAAGCCAGTCGAACCGTCCTGCTAGTATCTCCCGCGTAGCAAGACTGACACCCGCTATCGGGACGGTCGCTGCCGCCGAACGGAGCGGCAGCGACGGCAGAAGCGCCGCGCCCGACTGAAATGCCATACACAAAAACGCCGGAAAGTAGTACCACTGTGTCTCTTTATAGGTTTTTGCGTACGCAGAAATCATCAGCAAAATCGACGAAACCACCGACGCGGTAGGAACAAACAGGACGACCAACAGCAGAAGCGTAGTCGGAGAAAGTGCCAGTGCCATGTTTTCGGGTAGAGGAATAAAACGGAAGTACACATAGACCAGCAGATTGATCGCCTGTATAAACACGATCGCCGCGGTAACCACAAGCACGGTCACCTGTTTGGCAAGAACGATCTCGAACCGGCTTACAGCGGTAGTAAGCAGCGTCTCCAGCATACCGTGTTCCTTTTCTCCAGCGATGCTGTCCATTGCGGCCACCGAACCACCGGACATCATGAGAAAAACGAGCAACAGCGGGATAAACCGGCCTAAAAGCGAACCTGCCACCTGTTGACCGGTCGCTGTATCGTTCGATGTCACCGGGATCACCCTGTCCGTAGATACTACAAACCCTGCGTTTCGCAGTGACGTTTCGCGCATGAGCGACCGAACGGTCGCCAGCATCCGGTACATGTGGCGCGCGCCCACATTCGAGATGTCCCGGTTGGCGAAAAAACGAAGCATCGTCGTCGGAACCCCCGGATACCTCGTCTCTGCAAACGTTTCAAGCGTGTCGATCTTTGTTTCGGTGCGTCTTTTTTCCGATTTTGTCGCCTGCTCCGCCGAATCGCTTTCCGAAAAGGTCATGACGACCAGATGGAAATGAATATCTCCGGCGCGAAGCGACGAGTCGGGCGAAGCGACAAGAACCTCCTCGAACCGAACTTCGCGTAACGACGAATCGCGGATCGCCGCCGCTGTCCCGTATGTCCTCAACTGGGCGCGCAAGGTATCGGCTTGAGCGCCGGAAACGGCGTAACGGTAGACGGTGTCGCTCAGCTTTTTCTCGCGCTGTTCGTTTACGATCTTGAACCCGAACAGCGTGAGTGGCATGAGAAAAAGCGGCAACACGACCGCCAGAAAAATGGTCCGGCGATCGCGCAGCATCATGCGCAGTTCGTTCAAACACAAAAAACGAATTACGGCTCCGTTCATGTAGCGCCCCGTGCATAGTGTACGAAGATATCCTCAAGATAATGTGCGCCGGTCGCCTGTCGCAGTCCGGCCAGCGTATCGCAAGCCATGATGACGCCGTTGTGGATAATGGCGATGCGGTCGCACAGTTTTTCGGCTTCGCTCATGATGTGGGTGGAAAAAAGGATGGTCTTGCCTTGAGCGCGCAGTTCGCGGACGATGTCCTGCATGGCGAGCGCGTTGAGCACGTCCAACCCCACGGTCGGTTCGTCGAAGATCAAAATCGGCGGGTCGTGCGCCACGGTCCGAGCGATGGACACTTTTTGTTTCATGCCCCTCGACAGCTTGTCCACCCGCGCATCCGCATAGGCGCGCATCTCGAATCGGTCGATGAGTTCTTCGACACGGGCGGTTACACGGTCCTCCGGATATCGATTGATACGGGCAAAAAAGGCGATGGTCTCGCGGGCGGTAAGACGGGGGTAGAGCGCCGTCGTGGCCGAATAAAACCCGAGATGTCGGCGAACCTCCACTGGGTGCGTTGTTACCTCGTATCCGGATAAAAACGCCTGCCCTGCGGTCGGGGTCAGGATGGTCGCCAACATCCGCAGGGTCGTCGTCTTGCCTGCGCCGTTGGCGCCGAGCAAACCGAACACTTCGCCACGTCGGCATGAAAAGTCAATCCCCCGCACCGCCTGCACTTCACCGCGTGTCGGATCGAAATACGTCTCGGCAAGTCCTTCCACCACCACAGGCTCGGTCATGACCGTCTTTTCCTTGCTGCGCGTTCTTTGAGAAATTTGAACAGACTGCCGTCATAGCTGCCTGTCAACACAGCCTCATACCGGAGCCCGACGGTCGCGAGCCAAAGCAACAGGGCGATCGTCGCGGTTTCTACGGCAAAAGCCAATCCGATCTGTGGCCAGTGATACACACCGGAGATCGCCTCACGAAACACCAGACATACGTTTACGACGG
>VGJU01000180.1 GCA_016867335.1 Candidatus Zixiibacteriota bacterium
CGCCAGCGATTGCTCTATATACACGCTAGAACCCCGGTGTGTTTTCCGAGATTCTCAGCCTTACGCTCATCGAACCGGTCAAAGGCTACCGGGTGGAACTGACCGCCGAAGAACCGCAGTGGTCCTATCGGACGGTACACGACGCGCTGACGGACGGATGGCAGATCGTTCAGTTTCCTCATCTTCAGGCTTCTTTCGACGACACCGACTTGGATGTTATCGGCTACGAGTTTATCCTTCAGAAAATGGAGGTCGTCTATGATTGACCGGGTGTTTCTCATGACAGACGCGGAGGTAGCGAATTTTATCGTCCATGGATACCATCTGGTGCAACCGGACCTGCCTGAAGGTCTCAACGAGAGAATCGCCACTCGGTTGGACACCCTTGAAAGCAATCCCGGCGACGCCATCACGGAGACCGTTCCCGAACTCTGGCAGGTGTTGGAGCATCCGGCGATCCGAGGTGTGCTGGTCAGCCTGTTGGGAGAAGACTATCAGGTAAACGCGCATCGGCACTGGCATTGCAAACCACCTGGCTCCGGTTACATGCACTGGCATCAAGACAGCACCAACAACCGGGATATCCGGATCAACCGGTTTTTAGGATTGTATTACCCGCGTGACGTAACGGCGGACATGGGACCGACGATCATCGTACCCGGTACGCAGTTTCGCAACGCCCCGACGGACCGCATGGCTACCTATACCAATATCCGGGGCCAGATTCCGCTAGTGGTCAAAGGCGGAACCGTCGCCTTTACACACTACGACCTGTGGCACGGCACGAGCGCCAACCGTTCGGATGTCAAACGCCACATGATCAAGTTTTTGTTTAGCCGTACCCATGAAAACGTCGCGCCCACATGGTACCACACGCCCGAGGCGCTTGACGGAGCGATAGACTGGAACCAGCACGACCGCGCACAAGATGTGCGCAACATACTCACCTTTGGCAATCCGCTGCGCGTATCACAAAGCGACCACTACAAGGAACGCTCCATCCGGTGGCAGGCGTGGCGTTATCTGATGGGGGAAAAGGCGACCGAGGCGGTGGAGTCTGAATGAATTCCGACAGGAACCGCTTCGGGTCCGTACCGATTTTTTTACCCGTCCGCCGCGTATCTCGGAGCGCGCGGGACTTGATCCGGCTTGGTCGGCGGCATGTCGGTCTGGCCGAGCAACTGTCTACGGAGCGTCCGCTTCTTGTCTTGATTTCGAAGGGTATCGAACCCTTGGAAGCGGCTCTCGATGCAAAACGGAGAAGCATGATTCACTCCAATGAGAGACGCCTGCAAGCATACAGTCGTGCAGCACGGGGTTGGGCAGCCCTCTGGCCGCAGGTGGAAGGGGAAATCGCTTCGCTTTCGCTTTTGGACGCGCACCGTATCGTCATTGCGCGCGCCAAAGGGTCCCTGCCGTTTCACACCGAAGCGTCGGGTCTTAGATAGACTCGAACCTGGGAGCCCCGTAATATAGATGACTCCGAATTCGAAAACGATGATCTTAAAGACGAATTTCTAAGCGAAGAAGACCTCGATCTCAGAAATATGAGCGACCAGGAACTATTTGCCTGTTGGGATATGTGGTTGTTGCAGGCGCAGGCTACCAACGAGCTGGATCGTTATACGTATAGCCACGGCGTTTTTGTCATTGAACCGGGAAGCAACGAGAAAAGCAAGGGAGGGAGTGGGGAAGATAGCCGGGTCTCTCCGCTCTGAAAACGAAATTCTTCGCCTATGGAGGCCAGTATGCGTCTTACGGTCAGCAACCACTCGTTCGAATATCTTTCGCTTGAAGGAACCCTTGCGATTGCCCATGCGATGGGATTCAAAGGGGTAGACATCGCCGGGTTTCACAGCCGGGGCCGATGCAGTCTGGAACCCGACGAGGTTGGATCGGATCCGCAAGGGTTTGCCGACCGTCTCAATCGTTCGTTGGCGAAATACGAACTCGAACCGGTAGACTTTTTCCCTCAATTTGGCGCTACGCTTACCGAACGGTGCTTCAACTCGCCCGACCCAGCAGTGCGGCAGCAGAATCTGGACGCTTTCCGGGGCATTGTCAGGTTCTGCAAACTCACCCATATCCCCGGATTTACTATCAGCCCGGGTATCCATCATCCGGATCGCTCGTACGAAGAAAATCTATCCACGACTGCGGATGCGCTTGGCAAGCTGGTGGAGATCGCCGGAGAACAGGACATTGTGGTCCGTTTCGAGCCGCACATGATGTCGGTGACCGACACGCCCGAACGGGCGCTCGACCTGCTGGCGCGTGTTCCGCGGGCTACCGTAACGCTCGACTATTCGCATTTTACCCTTCAGTATATTCCAGAAGAACGAGTGCATCC
Organism: Candidatus Zixiibacteriota bacterium; assembly: GCA_016867335.1. GTDB lineage: Bacteria > JAAXHH01 > JAAXHH01 > JAAXHH01 > JAAXHH01 > VGJU01. The sequence continues at coordinate 2,351 of VGJU01000180.1, forward strand.
TCTGTTGGGGTATACCGACCACTTTCATATCCGCCCTGCACGACCGGGCAAGCTTCAGGCTCGGGTCGATGAGAACACCATCGACTTCGTAGCCATCGTAAACCGTCTCAAAAAGCAGGGTTACCGCCGCTGTCTGTCGATCGAATACGTATACATGACATGGTACGATTGCAATCAAGTGGATTGTCTTACCGAGACGATTTTTACCAAAGACCTGCTGGAACCTCACGTGGGGGTATAGATTTCCATGTCCGATCTTTTTGCCGGCGCGGGCCGGCGCATCGTCAGCCCACCCTGTGGCATCAAAACCTTTGGGTTCAGTTCGCGCGAAGGCACTGTTCAAACCATTGAAAGCGATCTTTTTGCTACGGCATTGGTGCTGACCGACGGCGTTTGCAAAGTCGCTCTCATCGCCACGGATACCGGCTGGATGGCATGGGAGACGATAAACGATCTGCGTCGGCGCGTAGGCGAGGCGATCGGCACGTCGGCTGGTCATGTGATGATCAACCTGAGCCATACGCACAGTTCGCCCTCGATGCCGGAGTGGGTTCCCGACGACCCCGCGCAGCTTGCCCTTCAGACACGGTATCGGGACGACCTATGTGCGTGGATCGTCGAAGCGGCACAAGAGGCGAATGCAAACTTGCGTCCCGCCCGTATCGCCGCGGGATGGGGCCGGAGCGACATCGGTGTGTATCGACGCGAGGTGGGACCGGACGGCAAGGTGTTTCTCGGCGAAGTCCCGGATGCGCCCGTTGATCCATCCGTGGGCGTAATCCGTGTGGACGATACGGATGGCTGTCCTGTCGCGATCCTGTTTAGCTATGGATGTCATACCGTTACGGTTGGCCCTCGCTCGCTCGTAGCCTCGTCCGACTTCCCCGGGGCGGCGCGCATGCTTGTAGAAAACACATTTGGCGGCAAAGCCCTCTTTCTTCAAGGCTGTGCGGGCAATATCATCCCACGCGGCGGCATGGGATACGAGGTAGACTGCCGCGACGCCAAAAACCGACTGGGCTTGGCACTTGGTGCTGAAGTCGTCAAAACGGCGGCAGGTATCCGTACCCATGTACAGCGCGGGGAACGTACGGCGCTCGGTTCGTTGTCGCGTATCTCACTGTGGCCTTGGGTACCCGTGACCGGGCCGTCGTGTACGTATCTAAATGCGGTTGACGAGACCGTGACACTCGACTTTATCAACCTGCCGAAGCTCGAAGAGGCGGAACGGATACGCGCCGAATGTGTACGCTCGCGGGACGAAGCGCTGGCCAAAGGCGCGCGTGACTGGGAGATCAACGTAACCACGCGGTTTGCCGACTGGGGGGATAAACTCGTCGAGGCCGTGCGGACCGGACGGCGCACACTCGATATCAACATACAGGCTATACGGATAAACGACATTGCGCTGGCTTCCGTCAGTGTAGAGGCATTTTTCGAAACCGGGCTGACGGTCAAAAGCCGATCGCCGTTTCTCCACACGCAGGTATTGGGATATACCAACGGATGTGTATGTTATCTGCCTCGCGCCGAAGATTATCCGCCCGGCGGGTGGGACGTACATGAACGCTATGGTATTCCCGACCTGCTGTTTCAGGCGTACAGCCTCCCGGTAGCTATTGATCCGGATTCGGAACGGCGTGTGGCGGAGCGGATGACGGCGTTGTTGGAAAGGATGAAGACTGAAGAATGAAGTATGAAAAACAGATAAGACAAAATGACCCTTTTGAGACGTGGCGCGTCACGCATCCCTGGACCGTGGACCTCTACGAGAATGCCTTGACTTCCATAGCGGGTGGCGTGGGGCACGACCTGCGACGTGGTGAGCCGCTGCCTACCTATATTCAGCGGGCCTCTGGTTCGCGCAAGTGGGATGTGGACGATCACGAGTTTATCGACTACGGCATGGGCAACGCCGCGTTGTTGTTGGGACATGCCCCCGCCGAGGTGTTGCGCGCCATAAACCGGGCGCTCGAATCGGGGTTTCATTATGGCAACGACCATCCGCTTCAGGTGGAATGGGCCGAACTGATTCAGGCGCTGGTTCCTGCCGCCGAACGTATCCGGTTTGTCAATTCGGGTTCCGAGGCCAGTATGCTGGCGCTTCGCGTAGCCCGCGCTTTTACAAAGAAAACCAAGTCGCTCCGTTTTGAAGGGCATTTCAGCGGCTGGCACGACGGGGTCGGCAAAGGGGCGATGCTGCCGTTTCAAGATACCGTCTCCGCCGGGATCCCGCAGGGAACGCTCGATACCATCGTGATCATTCCCGCAGACTTGAACGTGCTGGAAGAAACACTCAAACGGGACAGCGACATCGCGGTGGTGATGCTGGAGCCGTCCGGCGCCTCGTGGGGGACGGTTCCGCTTACGGTCGAGTTCAACCGCGAGCTACGGCGGATCACACAGGAATACGGCGTGGTGCTTGTCTTTGACGAAGTGATTACCGGATTTCGGTACGCGCCGGGCGGGTATCAGGAGTTTTCCGGGGTGACACCCGATCTGGCGCTTCTCGGCAAGATCGTCGCTGGGGGGATGCCGGGCGGTGCGCTCGTGGGTCGAGCCGACATCATGCAGGTTTTCGACTATACCGGTGATCCGCAACATGACCGATACGGGCGTGTGCATCATCTGGGCACTTTCAATGCCAACCCGCTTTCGGCGGCGGCGGGTATCGCCACGCTCAAACGGGTCGCCACCGGGCTTCCGCACGCGCAGGCCGACCGGATGGCGGCGCTTTTGCGTCAAGGGATGGACGATATTTTGTATCAGGAAAACGTGGCGGGCTATGTATACGGCGACGTGTCGATTTTTCACGTCTTTCTGGAGGCGCATCCCGGTTCGGGCGCAACACACCGAAGCAAACTCGTCACAACGGACGCCGCAAAGCTCAAAGGCATCCCCGCGACGGTGGTGTCCGCGTTTCAGAGAGCACTGCGCACACGCGGGGTCGATTTGCTATCGTATACCGGGGGCGTCGTCTCCGCCGCGCACACCGAAACCGACATCCGACGGACGCTGGAGATTTTCCACGAGGCGATTCGAACAATTGTGCAGGAGCGCATCGTCGCGCGGCTTGGGGCCGGGTGAGGGGGTATGGTAAGGCAAGCCTGTTTTGGGTCTGCCGCCAATGGACTCACTACGAACTGTTCTTTGACCATCTATGTGATCGTGCATTATAAGGGCGGGGGCACATGAACGAATATGCCCGGACACTGGCAGAACTCAAAGAAAAAGCCGTTTGTTTCTGGCCTCCGGAATTGCGTCGAAAGGAAGCGGCGGTCAGTATCCTCCCTTTACTGTTAAATACACAGGATAAATTTATCAGCGTCCTCAGCCTTTCCGACGCCCAACCCGATGCATGGAAAAAACGGGTAGACGTTTCGGCAGAGATGAAAGGGAATCTTTTTTTGAAGCATTTGATGGTTCTAAGCGATATAGGAGGCGAGGCGCTCAGCAAACTCACGCCGCTCAACCGATTTTTTCCCGATAACGGGATGGTATCCAACATCTAAAATATCCAAGCGGTATCCCATGCCTTCTGATCTTGAACATCTGCTGACCCACAAATTTCTGCGCGACGCGGCGGGGGTTCGTGCCTTCCGCGACGGACACGAGTATTTTCAGCGCGGTCAGGTATACGGTGTCGTACAGGACCGGACCACGATCTCGGCCAAGGTGCTTGGGTTGTACGAGTACTAGAATCGCTTGTGGGTCGAGGACGACCGACTTCTGCATACCTGTACCTGTCCCGTGGGCCAAGGAGAAGGGTTGTGCAAACACGGCGCGGCGGTCGGACTGTATTGGCTGAACGAGCACGGGGCGGGTAGCCCTGTTCCGGGAATAAACCAGCCCCCCGACGATCCGCTCAAGACCGTCACCACCTATCTGTCGATGCAGGACAGGTCGGCACTGGTAGACCTCATGCTGGAACGGGCACGCGAGGACCACCGGTTTTACACCTGGCTATTGTTTCGGTCAGTCAGACAGCGCGACCGCACGGTTGACCAGAAGCGTTTCCGGCAGTATATCGAGCTTACGTTGTCGGAGGGTGTCGCGTCGGCCTCTTGCTCCGAGGCGCTGGAAGCTGTGGTGCAGGCGCTGGCGGGGTTACTGAGAGACCGCTATGTTGGCGGTGCGCTTCCACTGACCGAATATACGATCGAATACATACAGGGGGTCGCCAAACCGGTCGATGAAGACGATGTAACCGTATCGGCGTGTCTGGACCGGCTTGAGGATACGCATCTCAGGGCTTGCCGCGCGGTGCGCCCCAATCCGGAAGAACTGGCGGCCAAACTCCTCGAATGGCGTCTCAACCCCCAATGGGAGATGTTCCGGGACGTGTTGGCCGTATACGGGGAGGTGCTGGGGGACGAAGGAAGAAATGTCTATCATGCACGGGCGGTGCATCAGTGGGAACAGGAACCCGATCTTGGCCCCGGTGATCCCGCGCCGGACCGCTATGGCAGACGTTTTCGTCTCGCGTATATCGTGGAAGCGGCGACGATACACAACAACGATCTGGAAGCCCGGATCGCGGTACGAAAAAAAGACCTTACCCAACCCTCCTCGTTTTTGAGCATTGCCGAACTGTACCGGGACGCCGGCCACGACGAACAGGCGTTGGCGTGGGCCGAGCGGGGCGCGGAAGCATTCTCCGGTCGGCTTGATCCACGTCTGCGCGATTTTCTCATCCATGCCTATCAAACCCGCGGTCGTCACGAAGACGCCGCCAAACTGCTCAGAAGATAAAGAAGGAAAGTCGCATGCCCGAAATCTTGCCACACGAGGACGATCTTAAAGCTGTCGAAGCGCTCAGAACCGCGCGGGAACGGATTCAGGAGGAAATCTCCAAAGTCATCATTGGTCAGCATGCGGTTATCGAACAGTTGCTTACCGTCCTACTTTCCAACGGACACGGTCTACTGATCGGTGTGCCGGGGCTGGCCAAAACGCTGTTGATCAACACGATGGCCCAAACGCTCGATCTCCGGTTTAGCCGTATACAGTTTACCCCCGACCTGATGCCCTCCGACATTACAGGTACGGAGATTCTCGAAGAGGACAAAACTTCCGGACGCCGTGAGTTCAAATTTATCCGAGGGCCTATTTTTGCCCACGTGGTGCTGGCAGACGAGGTAAATCGGACCCCACCCAAGACACAGGCCGCACTGCTTCAGGCGATGCAGGAACACCAGGTGACGGTAGCGGGCGAGTCGATGCGACTGGACGAGCCTTTTTTCGTACTCGCCACGCAAAACCCCATCGAACAGGAAGGCACCTATCCCCTTCCGGAAGCGCAGTTGGACCGTTTTATGTTTAGCATTTATATCGACTATCCCTCGCGGCAGGAGGAAATCGAGATCGTCAAAAGCACCACAAGCGCGCGACATGCCCAGTTGGAACACGTCGTAAGCGGCGACGACATCGTAGCGCTTCAGCGTCTGGTCCGTCGCGTGCCTGTCACCGATCATGTGGTCGAATACGCCGTGTCGCTCGTGCGCAAGACCCGCCCAGCAGAACCCGACGCTCCGCAGTTTATCCGCGACTGGGTAAGCTGGGGCGCAGGTCCCCGCGCCTCGCAGTATCTGATCCTTGGTGCAAAAGCGCGCGCCATTCTCAACGGCGCCCATACACCGACCCCTGAAGACGTGCGCGCCGTAGCCCTGCCCGTGCTCCGGCATCGCATCGTCCCCAATTTCAATGCCGACGCCGACGCCGTGACCACACAGCAGATCGTGGATCGGCTGGTGCAGGAAATGCAGACCGAATCGCCCCGATGAACG
>VGJU01000181.1 GCA_016867335.1 Candidatus Zixiibacteriota bacterium
TTTGACCTGATACCGGTTGAGGTTGTCGTCATAGGGGCCATAGCCTTGCGACTCAAAGCCTATGGCGACGTTGGGCGCACGGTCGTTCTCCCGGACCATGAGATATTTGATCGCTACTTCCGGACGGGGATTCCAAGTGGTTTTTCCGGTTCCGATGAGATTGGTTCCTCCAAACGAAATCCCCAAGATGAGCCGTTCGGCAATACCGGCATAGATACCGCCCAACAGACCGTCATTCGCCGAAATACGCATTTCCATGCTGCCACTGCCTTTGGGCAGGACGTGGGCGGTAGGAAGGTCGATCAGATGCTGGGGATGCAGCGTTTCGTCCTGCGTTTGTGCGGCGGCCTGACGGTCGAACGCGCAAAAAATCGACGCCAGCAAGGCGGACCACAGGATTTTTCGGGAAAAGAAAGAGTCCATACAACCTCCTCACGCAAATCCACTATTTCAGAGGTGGGCGGCCTCAGGAATCGGGGCGGCGATGCCGCCACTTTGACGGCATAAATGCCCAAACCCAATCTACTCTGTCTATCCCCGTATACGTTTCAGGGTGTTTTTCGTTGCACGATCTGCCCGTAAAGCCGCCGGGCGTTCTGTTCGAGTGTTTCGATCGTTTCCGTATTTTCCAGTACGTGATCGGCCCAGCGCCGCTGGCGCTCGTCCGGAACCTGAGCGGCGATGCGCTGTTCCGCCTCTGCGTCGGACAGCCGGTTTCGTTGGATCAATCGCATTTTGCGAACCGGTGCCGGAGCGGTCACCAGCACCACCGTATCTGCAAGGTCGGTCGGTCCGGTTTCGATAAGCAGGGCGGCGTCCACCAGGATAGTCCCGTCAAACCCTGATTTTCGTTTTTCCGCAATGCGCCGCCGTATTTCGGCGCGTATGGCCGGACGAACGATGTGGTTTAGGGTATGACGGGCTTTTTCGTCTCCGAATACGATACCTCCGAGCACGCGTCGGTCGATGGTTCCGTCCGTTCTTTGAATACTGAAACCGAAGCGTGCTGTAAGTGCGTCCCGGATCGGTGGAGAATCCAACATACTGTGTCCGATGCCATCCGCGTCGATCACAAAAGCGCCAAGAGATTCGAAAACCCGCGCTACGGTAGACTTTCCGGAGGCGATGCCGCCCACTACACCGATGACCGTACCCATGTCCTTACCGGCTGTCCTTCTACCCGGTCCTTTTCAAACCGGTATGGGTGCTGTTTGTCATACGGACTCTTCGATGGGGCCGGTTCCGTTGCCTTCGACTGCCGGTTCCGGGGCGAACAGACCGGCGGGCTCTCCGGTGAGACGGACGGACACCATTTTGGACGCGCCCGGGTCTTCCATGGTGATGCCGTAAAGATAATCGGCGGCTTCCATGGTGCGTTTGTTGTGGGTGACCACGAGAAACTGGGTATCGCGAGCGAACTGGCGAAGCGCCGCCGCGAAACGTCGGACATTGGCGTCGTCGAGCGGGGCGTCCACCTCGTCAAAGACACAAAACGGACTCGGTTTTACCAAATAGATGGCAAACAGCAGGGCGATGGCGGTCAGCGCCGTTTCTCCGCCCGACATGAGCGCGATGCTCTGGAGACGTTTGCCGGCCGGGCGCGCCATGATCTCGATGCCTACTTCGAGGGGATCGCCGTCGTCGAGCAGCAGGTCGGCCTCGCCGCCTTCGAAAAGCGCTTGAAAGGTCTTCATGAAATTGTGGCGGACTTCCTCGAAAGTGTCGAGAAACCGAGCGCGTGCCGCCCGATTCATTTTGACGATGGTTTTTTCCAGATTTTCCTTGGCCTCTACCAGATCGTCCCGCTGGTCGGTCAGAAAATCCAGACGCTCTTTGGCGGCGTTGTACTCTTCTACCGCAGCCATATTGATCGGGCCGAGTTCGTTGATTTTTCGTTCTACGTCTTCGAGCAAGGCCTCCGCCGTTCCGGTGTCAAACGTCTCCATCCCTTCGATACCAGGTACTTCGGCCATCTGTTCCGGGTCGGCGTCGTAGCGGTTCATCATGATCCGACGGATTTCCTGTCCCCGCATGTATAGTTCGGCGTCCTGAAGTTCCTGTTCATGTATCTGCTCTTGGACGACAGAGAGCAACTTTCGGACTTCCTGTGCTTCGACTTGGAGCGCACGGATTTCGTCTTGCAGGGTTCGGTGTTGGTTTAGCGCCGCGTCTCTGCCGAGTTCTTTTTCACGCCGGTCGGCGTACAGGGTTTTAAGTTCCTCTTCTCCCTGTTCCAAGGTCCGGTTGAGTTCGCCCGTTTGCTGGCCGGCCTGTGCAATTTCCTGCTGGCGTTGCTCGTAGGCGGTCGTGAGTCGTTCGAGTTGCTGGGAGAGGCTTTCGGATGTGGTGCGCAGTTCGTTGCAACGGCTTTCGAGCGAGATAAGCGTTACACGCGCTTCCTGCGCCTGATGCGTTAGGCGTTGGTTTTCGGCTTCTATTTGAGCAAGATCGTCCTGCGCTTCCCGATCCGTTGTCTCAGCCTCTTCGCGCTCGCGTGCCAGACGACTTAGCGCCTCCCGGTCGGGTTTGAGCCGTTCGACCGCTTCAGCGATCCGTATTTGTGTCTGGCCTATTTCGTCGGTCAGTTGTTTTTCGCGTTCGGTACACTGTTTGTATTGAAATTCGATTTGCTGGACGCTCTGGTTGATCCCGTTGTACGTCGTCTGCTGTTCGCCCAACAGACGGTCGGTTACGGTGCGTCGTTCAAGTAGTTCGTTAAGCCGCGATACCATATCGGACAGTCGAACGACGAGTGTTTCGCGTTCGGTACGCAGGGTGGTCATCTCTGCTTCGAGCGTTTCGATGCGGACGTTACGGCTTAAAAGATGCATATCTTCGGCGGGTGCTCCGCCACCGGTTATCACGCCGACAGGGTCCACTACCTCGCCCGTAAGCGACAGCAGTCGCCATCCGCGTCCGTCGTCAAAAAGCGGGGACAGACGGAGCGCGGTATCCAGATCGCGGACCAGCACGGCATGGGAAAGAAAGTAGGAAACGACGGGTTCAAGCGTTTTGGATGTCTTTACATAGTCCGACGCACGACCGACGATCCCAGGATCCGTCGAAGGAAGCGCGTCGGGTGAAGATCGGCGTCCGGCAAAACGGTCGAGCGCGACAAAGGAAGCCGCGCCTTCGCCTCGGTCGGACAGATAGCGTATCCCCTCGCGGGTTCGTTCCGTATTGTCGGCGATCATATACTGAAGCGTGTCGCCCATAAACGCTTCGATGATGGGGGCGTAGCCGGGGTCTACTTCGACGGAACCGGCGAGTACACCGCTCAGTCCTTCGATACGAGGGCCGTCGAGCAAAAGCGCCCGCACCCCCTGACCATATCCTTCGTACTGCTCCTGCATCCGGACCAGCAGACCGTGTTCGCGCTCTTTGCCCGCCATCTGGGTGTCCAGCGAAGACTGACGCTCTCGGGTTTCTTCGCGTTCGTGCTGGAGCGTTCCGATTTGTTCGTCGATTTCGGTTTTGAGTGCGCGATTTTCTTCCATCCGCCGGACCGCGTTTGTCAGTTCCTTGCGGGCGGTTTTGAGACGTTCGTCGAGTGTTTTGAGTTCGTCGGTCAACCGCGTCCGTTGTTGTTCGGTTTCGTGTTCGCGGTGACGCAGTCCGTCGAGAAGGTTTTCCAAAGCGGTCGTTTCGGCGCGTTTTTCGGTCAGACGCTGTACGAGGTCGAGACGGCGGCTCTGGAGCGTACGAACGGCTTCGCGGCGTCCGGCGAGCTGTCCGGCAAAGACGCGCGCGCCAGCCTCGCGTTCGTCAAACGCCCCCCGCGCCTGTTCTAAAGCCGCGGCCATGCCGTCAAGTTCTTGCTGTGCCCGGTCGCGGCGGATGGAAATCTGCTCGCGGTCGGTCTTGAGTTGTTCACATTCCCTTTGGGCCGTCTCCAGACGTGCATCCAGCCCGTTGCGCCGCGTGCGGGCGACCAGCACCCGCTCGTTGAGCGCACGGATGCGTTCGTCGCAGTCGTTTACCGCGTGCTGACGTTCGGAGAGCGTCCGTTCTTTTTCGGTCAGTTCGAGTTGGAGTCCTTCAATCCTTGTTTCGGCAGTGGATACCCGGCCGGACAGCGCGACCTTGTCCTGCGACAGTGCGTGCAATTTTTCCCGCACCGGCTCACCTTTTTCTCGAAGTCCGGCGTACTCATAATAGACGACCGCGAGTTCGATGGCTTTGCGGTCCTGCGTGAGTCGTTGAAAACGTTCGTATTTCCAGAGTTGGCGGCGGAGCGCCGAAGCGTTGCGCTCCACTTCTTCGAGCAGGTCGGCGATACGCAGCAAGTCTTGCTGGGTACTCTCCAGCTTTCGCTCCGCGAGCCGTCGGCGCGTCTTGTACTTGTTGATCCCCGCGGCTTCTTCGATCAGATGCCGGCGTTCGAGAGGACTGCCGTTGACCAACGCATCCACCATGCCCTGTTCGATGATCGAATAAGCATGCGTACCCATGCCGGTGTCGAGCAGAAGATCGGTGATGTCTTTGAGCCGACACGGCACTTTGTTGAGAAAATACTGGCTTTCGCCCGAACGAAAGTAGCGGCGGGTAAGTGTCACCTCGCTATATTCGATAGGAAGCCGTTGTTCCGCGTTGTCGATGGTAAGCGACACTTCGGCCATACCGAGGGGTTTGCGTGTGGCCGTGCCGTTAAAGATGATGTCTTCCATCCGCTCGCCGCGTAGCGATGTGGCGCGCTGTTCGCCCAGCACCCACCGGATCGCGTCTACGACATTGGACTTGCCACAGCCGTTGGGGCCCACCACGGCGGTGATGCCGTCGCTAAACTTGATATCCAATTTGGAGGCAAACGACTTAAACCCTATGATCTCTACGTGGGATAAACGCATGATGCTCAGTCCTGTAGCTTACCCAAAACAGTTTCGGGCCGGGTGCGGGGCAAAAAACGGCGGTTCCGAAATGCGAGAGCGGGACGACAAGGGCAAAGACGGTTGAAGAATATCTTAACGTATGTTGAATATTACCATATATTGGGGGCTTGTCAAGGGTTTTATACCGCATGTAGGGCAGGTTCTTGAGGGGAAGCGTGATGTCCGGTACAGATATAACCGTCATCATCCCGGTGCTTAACGAAGAGGATTCGATCGGGCGGGTGTTGCGTGACATACCGGTGGGGTGCGTCGCGCGCATGATCGTGGTGGACAACGGTTCGACGGACCGGACCGCCGAGGTTGCGACGGCGGAAGGGGCGCTTGTGGTGCGCGAGCCACAACGTGGCTACGGCGCCGCGTGTCTGCGTGGCATCGAGGAGGCAAAACGTTTTTCGCCCGATGTGATCGTCTTTTTGGACGGTGACTACAGCGATCACCCGGAGGAGATGCCATCCTTGGTACGCCCTATTCTGGAGGACGGTGTGGACATGGTCATCGGCTCACGGATACTGGGCGAGCGCGAACCGGGCGCGCTTCCCTTTCAGTCAATGATCGGCAATCTCATGGTCCCCCGGATCATCCGTCTGCTTTACGGCGCGCATTATACCGATCTCGGTCCGTTCCGGGCGATACGGTTCGACCGGCTGATGGCTTTGCAGATGGAAGACCGCAACTTTGGGTGGACCGTGGAGATGCAGATCAAAGCCGCGCGTCAGGGCTACCGGACGGTGGACGTTCCGGTGCGGTATCGCCGCCGAGTGGGCGTGTCCAAGATCACGGGGACGTTTAGCGGCGCGGTACGGGCGGGGTTCAAAATCCTGTGGGTGACGTTTTCTTCGATCTTCCGGGCGAGAAGGATAAGACGGAGCGTGTAGGATCGGTTTGGGATTGTGGACGCTACGTCCATGAGTGTCAAGAGATAGAAAGATGGGGTGTACGGTGTTAAGGCAACAGATAAAGAAATGATGTCAGGTATCCGATTTAAGCGCCCGGAGAATCATACGTTCGACATCCGGATTGGCGTTGAGGTAGTGCAACTCGGTACTCGGATTTTCGATTCTGAATACGCGAAATATCTCGTCGGAAAATGCCTGCCCGATTTCCGAAACGCGGGCGAAGTTGAACCAGACCTGTTTAAACCGGTTTGCGCGGATCAGCACGCGGCGCGCCTGAGACCGGGAAACCAGATTTTCCTCAAGATCTACCTTTTGGAAACAATTTCCCAATGTATTGGAAACAAAATGGCTTGTTCAGGTTTCCAATCGGGTGGGGTCGTTCGGGATAATAGGAATATAGCGCGAGATTTAAGAAAAACCAATGGGGATTATCGGGCGACAGGGTGGAAAAGTTACGAGGCATGCTTGCAGAACGGATGGAAAAAGGTATCATAAAAGTCGAGGGGATGGGCAAATCTCCGCAACGCCGGTAAAGGAAAGCGTCGCGTAACATGCAGTGACCACTCGTCTTCTACTCCGTTTTGGGGGATAGCGCATGCAATTTGAGTTTCTGATCCCAAGACGTCCCGTATCGGTACAGGCTAGACGCCGGTCCAATGTGCAGAGATGGAAAGACTTTGTACGTGGGGAGGCTCAAAAAGTGTGGGGAGCTGAGAAAAACCGCTATCCGGAATAGACCTTCAACTATCGTTGGTCTACCTTTTCGATCACGATCCTGTGGATACGGACAACATTGTCAAGCCTATTCAGGATGCTCTTGTCGGGCTGATCTATGAAGATGATCAACGCATCACTGATGTAGAATCGCATCGTCGCCCACTAACAGGAACATTCGATATCACGGGTCAAGTCCTTTTAGTTGAAATTGGTCAGGCACCCTGGGGATGGAGGTTAGGCTTTCATAACCTCTTGGACGAGTTTGAGTTCACGCTGTATGACCTGTCTTAGCATCGGCAGATAGCGAAAGCCCTTGACTACGCGCAGATGCGGCTCGATGTCCATAAGGGCCGCGGCCAGCCAGCGATGGCACTGATCGGAAGTGGTCCAGCGTTTGACATTTCTTGTGCGCTGGGCCACCTGACTGTTTAACGATTCGATGCAATTGGTGGTCCGAAAACTCTGCTTCAAGTATGGCATAAGCCCCAGCCAATGGAGCGTGAGCGTGTCCTCCAACCCCTCGTCCAGGCTGCGGGCGGCCGAGCCATTGAGCGGCTCCAGGTCTTTTCTGATCGCCAAAAGCTCGGTTTTCGCCTGTTCGTAGGTGTCCTGATCATAGGCCTTTTGCAGCTTTTTTCGGATACGCGCTTGATCGGATTTGGCAAGATAGGCGCAGACATTTTCACGTTTGTGCCATTGACAGCGCTGGATGAGACAAAACTCGCCAAAGACCGTCTTTACGGCACGGTAGAGTCCTTTGGCCCCGTCTATGATAATGAGTAGCCCCTGATCGAAGCAAAGCCCGAGATCGACCAATTTCTGGAGGAACTGTGTGCAGACCCGCTCGTTTTCACTGACGGTTTGCTCAAAGCCCAACGGGATTTTCCGACCGTCTATGGTAATACCCAGAGCAATGAGCATTTCTTCGTCGGCAAAGGTCTTGCCATCGATAAAAAGGGCCACCAGATCCAACTCCTCAAGCCTTCGTTCCTGAAAACGGGCAAGCCGGGCCGCCGAAGCAGTTACAAAGCGCCGGGACACCTGCGAAGACGAAAGCCCAAAGGCCTGGGGCACTAAGCGGCGCAGTCGGCATAGCGCCGGGCCGAAAGCCCGCTTAAGAGCCGGACAAGCAGCGTCTCATTGACCGGGCTCAGGTTCTGGAGCTTGTCATAGCTGGCCAACTCCACTTCCTTGTTGTTGAGCACGTCACGTACCCGCGGCACCAGAACCGGCACCTTCTGATCAGAAAGATAGACCGAACCACGCTGACGGCCCCAGCGCCTTGGTGCCGTCTCTTTTCCTTTGCGACTGTGCTTTATGCCGCAAAGGGCCTCGACTTCGCGCTCCAGGACTTCGGAAACCGCCGCAAGACCGATAGGGATGAGCGCTTGGATCAGCGCGATGCGCGTATCCAACTCGTCGAGAAAAGGCAGACCAGGTTCCAGGGTGGGCATCGGTATAGAATCCGACTTGACGCGAGACGGACACGATGATAGCTTTTTCATCACAAGGCTCCTTTGAGAGAAGGCTACGAACATCAGAGAAGGTGCGCGTAGCCAATGTACTCGGGAGCCTTGCCTTTTTCAACTAAGATAGGGACAACACC
>VGJU01000182.1 GCA_016867335.1 Candidatus Zixiibacteriota bacterium
TGGCGGAAGCGCCTCCGGAGGCCGAACGCATTTTTCTTTCGTGGGAATCAGGGCGTCAGGATCGGATGAATGCGCTTCTTGCAGACAGCGCGCGGGCCGGAAAAACGGTTGTCCGTCTCAAAGGCGGCGATCCGTTTTTGTTTGGCCGGGGCGGAGAAGAGGCGCTGTATCTTGCCGAGCGCGGCATCCCCTTCGAGGTCGTACCCGGTGTCACGGCGGCAGTAGCCGTTCCCGCCTATGCCGGCATTCCCGTGACGCACCGGGGAATTACTTCGACCCTGACCGCTGTCACCGGGCACGAAGACCCTTCCAAACCCGAATCCGCGCTCAACTGGACGGCTTTTGCCCGTGGCATCGGCACGTTGATTTTTTTTATGGGCGCAAAAAATCTGCCCAATATCGTCGAACAGCTTGTCCGACACGGCAGACCTCCGGAAACACCGGTGGCCTTGATCCAATGGGGGACCACGCCGCGTCAACGCACCCTGACCGGAACGCTCGCGGATATCGTCGAAGCGGCCCATGCCGCCGTCTTTTCCCCGCCGATACTGATCGTCGTCGGAGAGGTGGTGCGTCTCCGCGAACAGCTCGCCTGGTTCGAAAAAAAACCGCTCTTCGGACGCCGGGTGCTGGTAACACGGAGTCGAGATCAGGCAGGAGAACTCTCGGCGCATCTGGCCGCCCTGGGCGCAGAAACGGTGGAAGCGCCGCTCATCCGTTTCGAAACCCCCAAAGATTCGGCGGCGTTGGATCTTTTTATAGATGAGGCTATGGACTTCGACTGGCTGGTTTTTACCAGCGCCCATGCCGTAGACCGCTGGTTTGAGCGGATACGTGCGCGCGCAAAAGATGCCCGGTCGCTCGCCGGCGTCCGTATCGCCGCCGTAGGGCCGGGTACGGCAAAAACACTGGAACGCTACGGTGTTCTGGCCGATTACCGTCCCGATACGTTTCGTGCGGAAACGCTGGCAGAAGGCATGGCGAAATGGTTTGACCTGGGCGGGGCAAAGGTGCTTTTTCCCTGCTCCGACATTGCTTCGGATACCGTATGCGAGGGATTGACGGCGCACGGAGCGCATGTCACTCGCGTAACCGCCTACCGGACGGTGCCGGAAACCGCGCTTCCGTCCGTCGTGTCGGACATGCTGGAAAAAAAAGAAATCGACGTGATCACCTTTGCCAGTTCCTCCGCCGTTCGGGCGTTTGTACAAATTGTCGGTCCGGCACGTCTCCCGGCACTGATGGAAAGTACGGCGGTCGCCTGTATGGGACCTGTAACCCTCGCTACGGCGCTCGACGCCGGTCTTGACGTCGCCATCCTGCCCGACGAGGTGTCCATTCCGGCATTTGCCGCCGCCATCGCCGCCTATTGCTCATAGGGGCGGTGTGTCGCGCCCCTGCAGCAGGTTGCACACCCACAAAAAAGGTATATATTCCTCATGTCCCGTATCGCCGTCGAGGGAGAAATCTGCGGGTATTGCGGCGGATGCGTGATCGTATGTCACGACGATGCCATCACGCTCCAAGAAGTACAGTTGACCATCGATGAGAAATGCACACTGTGCAACGCCTGTGTCGTTTTCTGTCCCGTAGGCGCTTTGACGATGGTCGAGACGATGGAAGAACGGGGCAAGGCAAACGGATCGACGGGCGTCCCGTGATCCGGTCACGCATGTTCGGAGAAAAAGACCGGTGAGACCGATTTTTTCATACGACGCAGTGGTCGTGGGTGCGGGACCGGGTGGATCGACCGCCGCGCGGACGCTGGCCGGCGCCGGTGTCAAAACACTGCTTGTCGAAAAACGACAGGAGATCGGCGCGGCGGTACGTTGCGGCGAGGTGGTAGGACCGCGTAGCGTGATGGCCCGGTTTATAGACATCGACGAAAGCTGGGTGTATCAGGACATCGACGAACTCTGGCTGTTTCCTCCCGGCGGCAGACGCTTGACGGCGCATTTTCCCCGCTGCGGAATGGTGGTGGATCGCAAACGATTCGACAAGGCGCTGGCGATAGAGGCGGCACGGACGGGCGCGGATGTATGGACAAAGGCGCGTGTTACCGGGCTGACCCGAACCCCCGAAGGTATTCGGGTTCATATCCGCCACCTTGGCGAGGATCGAACCGTTTCCGCGCGCGTGGTCGTCGGTGCGGACGGGGTCGAATTTTTGGTGGTCCGCTGGGCCGGCATCCGAACCGCGCTCGGTCTGGCGCGGGTGTTTTCTGCGGTTCAGTATCCGTTGACCGGTGTCGAAGGACCGTCCCATACGCTTAGATTCTACTTTGGCAATACCGTTGCCCCGGGCGGCTATCTGTGGATATTTCCCAAAACCGGGGGCACCGCCAACGTAGGGCTTTGTCTCTCTCCGGCGTTGCAGAAGGGTCGCCGGGCAGTGGACTATCTCGACGCCTTTGTCGCCCGGCATTTTCCAGCCTCCTCCTCGGTGGAGATGGTCATGGGCGGCATACCCGTAGGCGGCCCCCTGAAAACGCTGGTAAGCGACGGCGTAGTGCTTGTGGGTGACGCCGGTCATCAGGTCAACCCGTTGTCCGCCGGCGGGATCGTCAACGCGATGGAGACGGGAGTCATGGCCGGAGAGGTCATCGTGGAGGCGCTAAAGCGAAACGACGTTTCGGCACAAAGGCTGGAAGCCTACGACCGCCGATGGAACGATAGGGCGGGCAATCTCTACCGTCTTCATGCCCGGCTCCGACGTATGTATTATAAATTAAGCGACGCCGATTTGGACCGATTGGGCGATAGGCTCGAAGAACAGGTCCGGGGCCGAAACCCCGACGATTTGTATACCTTTGGTTTTGCGGCATCTGTAGTTCGGTCCATGGCATGGATGATCCCCAAATTTCGTTTTATGGTTGGAAAGGAAACCTGATGCCGTACTGCCCCGAATGCGAATACCGGTATCCGCCGGATGTGGAAGTATGCCCCGATTGCGCTACACCGCTTGTGGCATCCCTCGATGCCGGGGCGGTTTTTGTATGCGACGAATGCAAGGAACCCGTAACCGCAGAGGCGTCGTGGTGCGCCAACTGCGGAACTGTTTTTGTGGAAAACCTGTGCTGTTTTTTGCATCCGGACACGCCGGCGCATGGTCATTGCGTGGCATGTGGTCAGTTTGTATGCCCAAAATGCGCACATCGACAGGCAAAACGATATTTCTGCATCCATGACGCACAAGAAGAACTACCCCCGGTAGGCAGCAAAAAAGGAGAAGCGCTCCCTTCGACCGATTGGGAGGGTGTTCTATATAGTCGTCATTTAAATCACGAAGGCATCGAAAGTAGGCCCTTTTCGCATGAACACGACACGCGCCGGGTGTGCGGAACCCTAAATACTTTGGGTGTCCATATCGTTGTGCCGATCGCAGTCAGACGCCGAGTAGCGGCCATTTTCAAACAACGCGACATTACGCAGGAAGTCGCCTTGTTCGAATGCGATCGGTGTAGCGCCATCTCGCGCATCGACGATTTGGCATGTCCCAATTGCGGTAAATAGGGGAGATCTGCAAACCGGGCGCGGCATCCGTGCCCCTGTTTTGTTTTCATGGAGATGCTATGTCTTTTCCTTTTCATCGTCCGCGCCGTCTAAGAAGCCACGAAACGATCCGCCGTATGGTCCGTGAAACACGGCTGTCGGTAGATGATCTCATCTATCCGCTGTTTATCTGTCCGGGCGAAAACGTCTACGAGCCCATCCGCTCCATGCCGGGCGTGGCGCGGCTGTCGGTAGACCGGGGTGTCGAAGAATGCCAGGAGGTCGCGGCGCTCGGTATTCCGGCGGTGATTTTGTTTGGCATTCCGGCGTCCAAGGACGATGCAGGAACCGGCGCATACGTCGTTGACGGCATTGTACAGCAGGCGGTCCGCGCGATCAAAGCGAATGTGCCGGGGCTTGTCGTGATTACGGATGTTTGTCTGTGCGAATACACCGATCATGGGCATTGCGGCGTGGTACACGAGGGAGACGTACAAAACGATCCTACGCTCGACCTGCTTGCAAAGACGGCCCTTTCGCACGTCCGCGCCGGGGCGGACATGGTCGCACCGTCGGACATGATGGATGGCCGTATCGGCGCTATACGCAGGACGCTGGACGAAGATGGAAAATCCCATATCCCGATCATGGCGTATTCGGCCAAATACGCTTCCGGGTTTTACGGCCCGTTTCGAGAAGCCGCCGACTCCACTCCGCAATTTGGCGACCGTCGTTCGTATCAGATGGATCCGCCCAATACCGACGAGGCCCTGCGCGAAGTAAAACTTGATCTTGAGGAAGGCGCGGATATCGTTATGGTAAAACCCGCCCTTGCCTATCTTGACATAATCTGCCGGGTCAAATCCGCATTCGACGTTCCCGTGGCGGCCTACAACGTCAGCGGCGAATATGCGATGATCAAGGCGGCGGGGCAGTTGGGTTGGCTGGACGAATCGCGCGTGATGGTAGAGTCGCTGATCGCCATAAAACGTGCCGGTGCGGATATGATTCTCACATATTTTGCAAAGGATATGGCGAAGATACTGTAAGGGCGTGGCTATGTTGAACACAAACCCGCAATTAAGGAAGGCTGTATGAACCGTTCTCGATCGCAGACACTGTTCGACCGGGCGCTCCACCTGATGCCGGGCGGAGTAAACAGTCCGGTACGCAATTTCCGCCGGGTAGGGGGTACGCCCGTTTTTATGGCACGCGGCGAAGGCTCGAAAGTGTACGACGTCGATGGCAATGCCTACATCGACTATCTTGGTTCTTGGGGGCCGTTGATCCTAGGGCACAGCCATCCCGGTGTCGTCGAAGCATTAAAGCGTGCGTGCGAACAAGGAACCAGCTTTGGAACGCCGACGGAACCCGAAGTGCGGTTGGCCGAATTGGTACGCGAGGCGTTTCCGTCCATCGAACTGGTGCGGATGGTCAACTCCGGCACCGAGGCGGCCATGAGCGCGGTGCGTGCGGCACGCGGGTATACCGGGCGCGACCTTGTCGTCAAATTCGAGGCCGGATATCACGGACACGGGGATACGTTTCTGATTCAGGCTGGCTCCGGTGCGGCCACATTCGGCATTCCGGACAGCCCCGGCGTGCCGATCGATGTAGCGAAACTGACCCTCAGCCTTCCGTACAACGACATCGAAGCCGTCAAAACCGCGCTGTCGCAACGCGGAGACGAGGTCGCCTGTGTAATCGTCGAGCCGGTCGCGGGCAATATGGGCATGATCCCGCCTGTACCCGGATTTTTGCGGGCACTTCGCGAAGAGACGGAAAAACGCGGGATCGTGCTGATTTTCGACGAGGTGATTACCGGGTTTCGGATTGCCTTTGGCGGGGCACAGGAGCGGTATGGCATCCGGGCAGATATGACCTGTCTTGGCAAAATTATCGGCGGCGGTCTGCCGGTAGGAGGGTACGGGGGACGCCGCGACATCATGGAGACGGTGGCACCGCTCGGCGCGGTGTATCAGGCGGGCACGCTCTCCGGAAACCCGCTTGCCATGACCGCCGGATACGAAACGGTTTCGCGTCTCAAAGCGCCGGGGGTCTATGAGGCGTTGGAACGGAAATCGGCGCGGCTGGCCGCAGGTCTGGAAGACGCGGTAAAAACCGCCGGTCTCCCGGCATGTCTGACGCGCGTCGGGTCGATGTTGTGTACCTTTTTTACCGACCGCAACGTAACCTCCTACGAAGACGCCGCCGCTTCGGACGCCGACCGATATAGCCGTTATTTCTGGAACATGCTTGACCAAGGCGTCTATCTTGCACCGTCGCGCTTGGAAACGGCCTTTGTCTCGCTGGCACATAGCGACGAGGACATCGACCGGACCGTCGAAGCGGCGGAAAGAAGCTTGAGAGCCTTATAGAAGGGGTTCGGAAAGCACGATTTTCTTGTCTTTAATAGAGGGGAAATTCATAGTGGATATGACGCTTTTCTCTCCTCTCGAAGTCCCTGATCAGAACGCGCTCTGGCAGGCGTATACGGTTTCTTTGCACGACCATCCTGCACCTCCCTTCGAAGAACAATGGGCCGCTTTCGAGCGGATATTTCAGCACCACCGCGCCGACGACGGACCGCCGCCCGTATGGATGCCGGACCCGTCTATGACCGAAGCGTCAAATTTGCGCGCCAGCATGGACACGATGGGGTTCGACTCGTTTGCCGCGTTTCACCGATGGTCCGTACAGAATAAACCCGCGTTCTGGCGACATGTGTTCGACCGGCTGGGAACCGTCTTCACCCGCCCCCCGGAAACCATGCTCGATCTTTCCGGCGGGGTTCGCCAGCCGCACTGGCTCCCGGATGCGTCACTCAACTGTGTGGACAGTTGCTTTACCGCGCCACCCGACAACCCCGCGATTCTTTCGGGATCGGAACAGGGTCGGCTGTCCGTAACCACCTACGGCCAACTCGAACGCATGGTCGATCGGGTCGCCTGCGGTCTGCGGATGGCGGGTTTTGACCCCGGCACGGCCATTGCGCTATACATGCCCATGACCGTCGAGTGCGTGGCCGCTTATCTCGGTATCATCCGCGCCGGATGCCGGGCTGTGTCGATCGCCGACAGCTTTTCGCCCGACGAAGTCCGTCTTCGCATGGACATGGCCGACGCGCGGGCGATGGTGACAACGGATCGCTATGTGCGCGCAGGCAAAACCATCGACCTGTACGAAAAAGCATGTGCATCCGGCGCGGAGCGTATCGTCGTCGTCCCGTCGGGCGAGACGACGCCGTCTCTGCGCAAAAACGACATGCCCTGGGAAGCACTGCTCTCGTCCGGGGACCGTTTCGATGCCGACACCGGACCGCCGGACCGCATCACCAACCTACTTTTTTCTTCCGGAACGACCGGAGAACCCAAGGCAATACCTTGGACCCACCTGACCCCGCTCAAAAGCGCGATGGACGGCCACTATCATCAGGATATACATCCTTCGGACGTGGTGGCATGGCCGACCAACATCGGTTGGATGATGGGACCGTGGCTGATCTATGCCACGCTTATGAACCGGGCGACGATGGCGCTTTACGAAGGCGCGCCCCATGAACCCGGTTTTGCCCGTTTTGTCCAGCACGCGGGCGTGACCGTTCTCGGTGTCATCCCCTCGCTGGTCCGCGTCTGGCGAATGTCGGGCGCAACCGAAACAGCGGATTGGTCGCGTATCCGGCTGTTTAGCTCGACCGGCGAGCCATCCAACCGCTACGATTATCTGTGGTTGATGAGCCGGACCGGCTATCGCGCGCCGGTCATCGAATATCTTGGGGGAACCGAAATCGGCGGGGGACATCTGACGGCGACGATCTTGCATCCCGCCTCGCCTTCCACGTTTACCACGCCCGCATTAGGGGTGGATTTCGTCATCCTCGACGAACAAGGACGTCCGGTATCCGAAGGTGAGATGGGCGAGTTGTTTCTCATCCCTCCGGCGCTTGGTCTTTCGCAGACTCTGCTCAACCGCGACCACGACAGCGTATACTACCAAGACTGCCCTACAGGGCCGTCGGGTGAAATACTGCGTCGTCACGGCGACCAGACGCTTAAGATGCACGGTGGATACTACCGGGCGCAGGGCCGCGCGGATGACACGATGAATCTCGGCGGTATCAAGGTCAGCGCGCTCGAACTGGAGCGGGTCGTCGACGCACACGAGGCCGTGTACGAAAGCGGGGCGGTGGCCATACAACCGGAAGGAGAAGGCGCGGAGCAATTGGTGGTCTTTGTGGTGCCGACGCGGCCGGTAGAAAAGGAAACCTTGCTCAAAGAACTCCGCGTCAGCATCGCCACCCGTCTGAACCCCCTGTTCAAAATCTACGATCTGTCGATTGCCGATCGTCTGCCGCGCACCGTGTCAAACAAGCTCATGCGCCGCACCCTCCGAGCGCTGTACGGTCGCGGCAATCCGGCATCGTGAAGCACCCGTGTACGATTTCACCTCTGCCGTGTGTGTTATATTTGTCGATGCACATATCCTCTCTGTCACCTGAGTGGTAGGGCGCAAGGCCAGGTCTCCAGCGATCTGGCCTCTTCTTTTTCTGCTCAGTATCCGACTATTCGCACGTATGTCTACGTCGACGGGTTCAATT
>VGJU01000183.1 GCA_016867335.1 Candidatus Zixiibacteriota bacterium
CGCGACCTGTAACCGCCGTGAGAGTCGGGTGATACGGGTGGGAGAAGATATCCGATACGCTATCCGACATTCGGATCCGGACCGTCAGGTTTTCGACGTAACGGGTTGCCGAGGGTGTTACGAAAGCCTGGAAATTCCTTTGGCGGGTGAATATCAGGCGGTCAATGCCGCGACGGCGGTCGGAGCGGTCGAGGTGCTGCAGGATCGGGGGTTTCGGATTTCTGCCGAAGATATTGCCGAAGGGCTAAGATCGGTTCGCTGGCCAGGGCGGCTTCAGGTGGTCGGCAGGCGACCCTGGGTGGTGTTGGACGGAGCGCATAACGCGATGGCCGTTCGTACGTTTATCCAGAGCATTCGGGTTTTTTCCCATGACCGTTCCATCGTCGTGCTATCGTTTCAGCAGGACAAAGCGATCGAGGAGATGTGCCGAGCCTTTGCGACATGGGCGGATATTTGCATCGTTCCGAGCCGGCGGGTGATGCGTAGACGTCAGGCGGATCCGGCGCTTGTTGTCTCGCTTATCGAGGGGTTCGGCGGAACGGCGGAAGCGGTCGGAACCGTTGCGGAGGCGCTGGACCGTGCCCAGGCGTTGGCTGGTCCTGCCGATCTGATCTGCGTGACCGGCAGTCTGGCGCTTGTCGGGGAGACGATGGAGGTGTTGCACCAGTTGGAGCCGGAGGAGATCAGAAGTAGAGAAGCGTAAGAGGAGAACCACTTTTTTCCGTCTTGGTGCGGATATGAGCGTATATTTATATATCGATTTTGGATTTTAGATTTTGGATTGGAGTCTGTTATGGGGGTTTTATTTTTTTTCCTATCCGTTTTTTCCGCACCGGGCGGACGGTTGGCCTTGCTGCTGTTTTGTTGGCTGACACTCAACACCCCGGTGTGGGCGCAGCGTTTGGCGCAGACGCAGACACAGCCGGAACCGTCTTCGTCGGTGCTGTCCGAAGAAGAGGAGCAACGCATTGCGATTCAGCAATATCTGGCCAATTTAGCGTTGGCGAAAAGCAATCTCGGCGCGGTGTATTACGTGGAAGACCGTCTCGACAGCGCCGAGACGCATCTGAGGGATGCGCTCAAAATTGCTCCGGGATTTGCCGTCGCGCATTTGGTACTTGGATTGGTCCATTATAAAAGGAAAAACTTTCCGGAGGCGATCTCGGAGTTCAGCATTTCCGCCGAAGGGGACACGATCGGTCAGCGGCGGATGAACATGGTTTCGCCGGATACGCTATATGTCTGGGCGAAAAACCAGTTTGATCGGTTGCTGGGCGGGCCGCCGAATCTTCCCGGCGCTCATACGACGCTTGCCGTAATCTACACGCAGGGTGGTTATCTCGGAGATGCGGAACATCATTTCCGCGAGGCTATCCGGATCGATTCAGTGTATGTAGACGCCTACAACAACCTTGGCAAACTCTATGCGGATACCCAGCGTTTCGACGAGGCTGCGGCGATGTATGAAAAGGCGTTGACGATGCCGTTGACGGACGAACAAAAGCCAAGGGTGTATCTCAATCTTGGCGTGTCCTATATGGGGCTGAACCGCACCGAGGAGGCGTTACAGGCATGGCGTGCCGCGATCGGTGCAAAACCCGATTACGCAGAAGCGTATCTCAACCTCGGTCTGGTCTATCAGAGCGAAAATCTTCCAGACAGCGCGCAGGCGGCGTGGACGCGGGCCGTGACCGTAAAACCCGACTTTGTGGCGGCGCGGGTGGCGTTGGCCCGGCTTGCCAGCGACGAAGGCCATCTGGCGGAGGCCGAGAAACACTATCGTCAGATTTTGGAGATGGGCGTCAAAGATCCGAGGATATACGGGGAGTTGGCGTTCGTTTATGTGGCGCAGGAAAAATATGAGCAAGCGCTTGTCCACTTCGACGAGGCGGTAAAACTGGACGCAGCGGAGACGAGGCACGCAGGTTGCGCAAGATCCGATTGCGCCAGATCGTGGTACGGGTGAAAGCCGAGGCGGAGCAGATTTTGAACCAGCTTCGCGCAGGTGCCGATTTCGCCAAGATGGCGCAGACAAAATCTATCGACACCAGCGCTGCAGATGGTGGAGATCTGGGATATTTCGGTCCCGGCGAAATGTTGCCCGTCTTCGAAGAGGCCTTGACCCGGCTCAAACCCGGCGAAATCAGCGGTATTCTGGAGACACCGATGGGATATCACATTCTCAAACGCATGGAGTAGTCGCATGGAACAGGTCGTTATCATCGGTGCGGGGCCGGCGGGATACACCGCAGCCCTGTATGCGGCACGGGCCAATCTGTCGCCGCTTGTCTTGGTCGGACGGGTTCCCGGAGGGCAGTTATCGCTTACAAGCGACATCGAAAATTTCCCTGGGTTTCCGGAGGGTCTGGGTGGCATGGAACTCGTGGACCGCATGAAGGTGCAGGCAGAGCGGTTTGGGCCGGTGGTCCGGTACGAGGAGGCGACGGCAGTGGATTTTTCGCCGGTCGCGCACCGAGTGATCACGGATACGGAGGTCTATACCACCCGGACGCTGATCCTTTGCACCGGTTCCACCTCGCGTCGTCTAAACGTGGCAGGCGAAGACCGATTTTTCGGACACGGTGTTTCGACCTGCGCGACCTGTGACGGGGCGTTTTACCGGGATCGGCGGGTGATCGTGGTGGGAGGCGGTGACAGTGCGCTCGAAGAGGGGATATTTCTGACGCGCTTTGCCCACCACGTACGGATCGTGCATAGGAGGGACGTGCTACGGGCCAGTCGGATCATGCAACACCGCGCCATGGAAAATCCCCGAATCGAGTTTGTCTGGAATACGGTGATCGAAGAGGTACTGGGGGACGAGCGGACCGGAGTTACAGGCGCGCGGGTCAAAAACCTCGTCACCGGAACTGAAACCGTGTTGGACGCGGACGGGCTGTTTATCGCCATCGGCCACATTCCCAGTACGGAACTTTTCAAAGGCAAACTGGCGTTGGACGAGCAAGGGTATATCGTTACCGATCGGCGTCAGCATACTTCCGTGCCGGGGGTATTTGCAGGGGGAGACGTGCAGGATCACGTATTCCGACAGGCGATTACGGCAGCGGGAACGGGCTGCGCCGCGGCCATGGAGGCGGAGAAGTGCATTGCGCGGGGCGAATAGCATCCGTAGGAGAGTCTACTTTGCCCGCGCTTCCTTCAATTTGGGAATCAGTTCCCGGATTTGGGTGTGGTTTTTGGAATTTTTGTCCGAGGCGTATTTGAGAAAGGCTTCGTAGGAGACGACGGCGTTTGGGTAGTCTTCCATCATTTGATAGAGGATACCCAGATTGAGATGCCAGTCGGCGTTTTCCGGTTTGAGTTTGAGCGCCGTTTTGTAGGACTTGCTGGCCGCGGCATGTTGGCCGTTTTTGCGATAGGCGCTTCCCAGCCCGGCGTAGGCGTCGGCATAGCTGGCGTCGATTTCCACGGCTTTTCCGAACGAACCGATAGCTGCCGCAACTTTGCCAGTATTCTGTTGGGCAAGTCCCATGTTGTAAAACGCTTCCTTGTAATCCGGTTTGAGCCGGATTGCCTCTTGAAATGCCGTGATGGCTTCCGCATAGCGTCCGGCGATATAGTAAGCCAGACCGAGGTTATAGTGCCGAGGCGGATCGTCCGGCGCTTCTTCGACTTTGGCACGCGCCTCGTCGATGGACTGCGCAAAAGCGACGGGCGTGGTGTACATGTTCGACATCCACAGCATTGCCATACAGAACAGCACTATTCCCGACTTCGACATACCGACTCCTCCAAACCTGCCCGGTTTTCGCTCGTTCTTCGCCCCACAATCTACACCCGTACAGCTTCTTACGCCGTTCGTGCGCTTCGTTGAACCATTTCCTGGTTGGGTTTGCCAACCGTTACCTTGGTATGCGGTGGAACGGATTCGGTCAGCCATACATTGGCTCCGATGACCGAACCCTGTCCGATCACCGTGGCGCCTCCCAGAATCGTCGCTCCGGAATAGATAATCACATCGTCCTCTATGGTGGGGTGGCGTTTGCCACCCTTGACCAGGCGTCCATTCTTGTCTTTTCGGAAGCTCAACGCGCCCAATGTAACGCCTTGATACAGTTTTACATTCTGACCGATCTCCGCAGTTTCGCCGATGACTACGCCGGTTCCGTGATCGATAAAAAAGTGCGACCCGATCATCGCGCCGGGATGAATGTCGATACCGGTCCGGCTGTGCGCGTGTTCGGACATGATGCGCGGGATAAGCGGAATTTTTCGTACGTAAAGCTCATGCGCGATCCGGTGGGTGGCGATGGCTTCCACACACGGATAGCTGAGTATGATTTCGTCGTGGCTTTTGGCCGCCGGATCTCCAGCGTATGCTGCGTCCACGTCTTTCATAAGCAACGTGCGAATCCGTGGTAATTCCTCGATAAGTTCGATCGTCACCCGATCCGCTTCGTCGTGACAGGTCTCCACGGTTTCGCGGCGATCCTGTGTTGCGTAGATGAGGCTTCTGGCAATCTCTTCGCGCAGATGGATGTAGATGGCGTCCACCAAAGCGTCGACAAAAAAAATGGCATTTTTTCCGAGAACCGGCTCGGCTCCGAAATAGCCCGGAAAACAAAGCGTCAACAGGTTGTTCAAAATGGAGACGACATGCTCGCGGGAAGGCAGATTGACGCCTTCCGGGTTATTAAACCCGCCCAGTTGGGCATAGGACTCCACGATCCGTGAAGAAAGCGAAGCGAGATACTGCCGGGTATCTCCCAAACTCGGCTGTTTTTGCGGAGCGGACGAGGGATAGACGAGCGAGGTGCGGTCAGGATGTGTCATCGTATCTCCCGATGGAGGGCATGAGCGTCGTCAGCGTCAGGGTAAATGGTTGAAAAATCTTCCAAAACATAAATAGGGAGTTGTCCTGCGTCAAGCGCTAAATCGTTTCCGGTAAACGAGAAAGAAGTTGCCCGCTTTTCCTCTCCTTCATATATTGCGATGATACTTTACCGGCTGAAGGACGTATAAGCGCCGCCCTGCCACAGACGTTCATAACGATTATACGAAGCGGCGTGGTGTGTGTTCCCTAAATTCTTGCCGGCGGCTCTCGAAAGGAGCGTGTCACAATGCGGAATTTGCGATACGGGCTTGCCGTGCTGTTTGCGGTCTTGATGGTATTTTCCGTTACGGCACAACGTGGTCTTGCCCAATCCGTCCCTTTTATGGACATCGAGGACGTAAAACCGGGGATGAAAGGTTTTGGTCTTTCGGTCTTCGAAGGTAGCCGTATCGACACGTTTTCGGTCGAAATCCTCGGGATCATGCGCAACATCTACTATACACGCCACGATCTCATCATGGTGAGAATATCGGGACCTGTAGTCGATAAAGCAGGCGTCATCGCCGGGATGAGCGGAAGCCCGGTCTACGTAGACGGCAAGCTGGTCGGGGCGCTCGCCTACAGTTTCGGACAGTTACCCAAAGAGCCGATCGGGGCGATAACACCGATCGGTCAAATGCTCGATATCCAGAAAGCGGTCGTCAACGACTCGCAAACCGAGGAGAATAGAGGCGGCGACCCTGTCAAGTCGGGTCAGGGGATGCGCGACATGGCTGCTCCCGGAGCGTCGCCGGGTCCGCCTTCTTCCTTTCTGAAACCGATCGGGGTTCCAATGGTCTGTTCCGGATTCGATCCGGCCACGCTCCGCATATTCGAAGATACGTTCCGGAAAAAAGGCATGATTCCGGTGCAGGGCGGCGGGGGAAGCGTACCCGGAGGGGGAGGACGAATCGACGAGCGTACCCTCGAACCCGGTGCTGCCGTAGGCGCGCAGCTTATTCGCGGAGACTACAACCTTGCGGCGACCGGAACGGTGACCTATCGGGACGGCAATACCATTCTTGCCTTTGGTCATCCTTTTTTGTGGTCGGGCGCGCTCAACATCCCCATGACCAAGGCCGAGGTGATCACCGTCCTTCCCGATCTGGCCAGTTCGACCAAGCTGAGCAATACCACCGACGCGGTCGGATCGGTGTTGTGGGACCATACCAATGGACTATACGGACAACTCGGAACCCAGGCCCGCATGATCCCTGCCCGCATCGCCTATCATACCGGAGACAAATTGACCGATACCTATGATTTCGAGGTGGTCATGGCTGCCGAATGGACGCCGATCCTCGTCAACATGGCGATCGCCAATACCATTCTCGGTAAGGGCCGTATGGGTGGAGAGCGAACCATACAGCTAGACGGGCGCGTCAAACTGAAAGGGTATGGGGACATCGTCCTGCACGATCTTTTTTCGGGTCAACTTACCCTGCCCGCGCTGACAAACGATGTAACCAGCATGGTGAGCATCGTTCTCGACAATCCGTTCGTTACTCCCCGCATCGATTCGATCGATCTTTCCATTCATTCGTGGAACGACCGCCGTACCGCCCTGATCGAAGGCGTCTGGTACGACAGAAGCGAGGTTTCGGCCGGCGATACCCTCGACGTGACGGTTTTTCTCCGCCCGTATCGGGGAGACCGTATTATGAAAAAAATATCCATCCCCCTGCCGATAAACATGTTGGAAGGCCCGCTTCAGGCACTTGTCGGTACGGCACAGGTGCTTACCCAGCATGAACTTCGCTCGGTCCCGCACCGATTCCGACCCGAAGAAGCCGGACAGTTGGTCGATGTGCTCAACCAACAGCGCACCAACAACCGGATCTATATAAGACTTTACCAGCCCAATCCGGGAGGTGCGGTCAAGGGAACCGAAATGGCAGGACTGCCTCCGTCCGTGCTGTCCATTATGAATTCCGACCGAACCAACGGAAGCTTTACACCGGTAACCGAGGTTGTGTTGGTGGAAAAATATATCGAAACGGACTATGTCGTCACCGGCCAAAGCCGTAGCCGGCTCACAGTCAAAAGATAGGAGCCTGTCGTGATTTTTTCCCGCGTCCGGCTGTACGCGATGTACGCGATCCTGCTTTCTGCGTTGAGTATGCTGAACGGGGCGACAAACGCCTCGGCGCCTATACTGTGGGAGCAGACCATACAGCGGGATTTTTTGACCGGGAAACCGGTGCGGGTCTCGATAGACAGCGAGGGGCATCTGGCGCTGGCCCCGATGATCGAGTTGTTGCACGAAACCTTGGAACCGGTGATCTGGTCGCTGGCGTCGGACAGCCGCGGCAATGTCTATGCCGGAACCGGAAACGACGGCAAACTGTTCAAAATCGACCCAAACGGACGTGGAACCGTGTTTTTCGATGCGCAGGAACTCGGAATACACAGCGTTGTAGTGGATGGTTCGGACAACCTTTTTGTAGCTACCTTCCCGGATGGAAAGGTGTATCGGTTAAACGCCACAGGCCAGTCTTCTGTATTTTTCGATCCCGCCCGTCAAACGGATTCCTCTGCGGTCGTTCCTCGCTATCTGTGGTCGCTTGTGGCCGATAAAACCGGAAATCTCTATGTCGGGGCCGGAGAACAAGGCAGGATATACAAAATCGACCGAAACGGACGCGCCTTGCTATTGGCGGAGACCGGAGAGACGCATGTCGTATCTTTGGCGCTCGACCCTGCGGGCAATCTGGTCGCGGGAACAGACCCCAACGGGCGTATCTTTCGCATAACCCCCACCGGAAAAATGTCTGTGTTGTACGATGCGCCGTTCCGGGAAATCCATGCGCTTCTGGTAGACGCTTCCGGAGCTATTTACGCCGGCGCGCTCAACGAACCACGCGTCGTCTCGCGGGGGGGTGTGCAACAACCCGCGCCCGCGATCGCTTCGAGCGTTGCCGGAGAGACGGACGCTGGGGTGATCGAAGTTACCGCCACTGCGGACGGAGGCGTAAGTTCGTCGTCCTCGCGTTCCGGTCGCGGAGGCGGAGGTACGATCTACCGGATCGCACCGGACGGCGCAGTAAGAGAATGGTGGCAGTCGCGAGACGATACCGGTATGGCGCTTTCTTTTCACAAAGACGGCAGTCTGCTGGTCGGAACCGGTCCATCCGGGCGTCTTTACGCCGTTCGCAAAGATGGACAGAGTACGATACTTGCCCAAATCGCCGAACCTCAGATCACGG
>VGJU01000184.1 GCA_016867335.1 Candidatus Zixiibacteriota bacterium
CGTCGACATCGCCTTCTACAACGCCATCGCCTATCTGGTCGCCCCTACTCAGTATTTTATTTCTATCTTTGGCAGATGGATACCCAACAAAAAGGCATGGATCGCCCTCATGGGGTTTTTCGAGGCATTTTTTCGATGCCTGATCATCACCATCCCCTTTTTGTTTGTCGAAACCGTACATCTCAAAATCCTGACGATCTTTCTTTCGCTCGGTCTGATTGCCGGATACCTCTATTCGCCGTTGTACAACGGCTGGCTCGCCAGTACCGTGCCGACCGCCATGCGCGCCCGGTTTACCAGCCGCCAGACCATTGTCAGTACGCTGGCCGGTCTGATCGCATCGGTGGCGGCGGGTGGGTTTGTGGATCAATACGCGGAAGGCCAACAACTTCCCGCCTTTATCACCGTATTTATTTTTGGAACGGTAGCCGGACTGCTCGGCTATGCGCTGGTATACCGCGCTCCGTATCCGGCAGGCGCGGACACGCCCAACGGCGGTCAAATAGAAAACCTGCTTTTGCCTTTTCGCGACCGCCACTTCCGGCGGCTTATCGTGTTTTATTCGACATGGAACTTTGCCATCAGCTTTGCTGGCCCCCTGTTTAGCGTATTCATGCTCGACCGGCTGGATTTCAGCTATACCGCCATCTCGATATTCAACGCCATCGGCATGACGGTCACCGTGCTGGGGTATCAGTTCTGGGGCGGACTGATCGACCGGTTCGGCGGCAAACCGGTGATGCAGATTCTATTGATCCCCGGGGCGCTGACCGCCATACTCTGGGGGTTCTGTCAGCCGGGGGCTTACCTCATGGTCGGTTTTGCCATGCTAATTTCCGGCATCGTCATGTCGGGTATTCAAGTGGCGGTCACCCCGCTTTTGTTTGCCCGTCTGCCACAGGACAACGAACAGGCGCGTATCTCGTATCTGGCCTCATGGTCTACGACCAACAATCTTATCTATGCCTTTGGCCCCATACTCGGCGGCATCGTCGTAGGTTCGCTGCAAGGGGGGACGTGGAACATCTATGGGTTTGTCATCTACGACATCGGAATGCTGTTCTTTCTGAGCGGACTGCTCCGCCTGGTCCCGTTTTTTCTCATTCGGGGTGTAGAAGAGGCCAAGGCGATTTCCTCCACGACACTACTCAACAACATGTTTCAGGGCAATTTTCTGACCTATACGTTTCACAACGTCGTCTTCAGCCTGACATCCGAAGAGGACCGACGGGCACGGGCCATGCTGGCCATGGGGCGTTCACGCAACCCGATGGCGGTCGAAAAACTGATCCAGTCGCTCTCGGACGCCAGCCCAAGAGTGCGCAGTCAGGCGGCGCGTGCGCTCGGCGAATCCGGTTCGCCCGAAGCCATCCCCTCGCTGATGATGGAGTTGATCGACCGTGAATCCGATATCCGAAGCGAAGCCGCCGAGGCACTGGGCAAACTCAAACACCCGGATACCATCGGTCCTTTGTTCGACGCGCTCGAAGACGCCGATCCGCGTGTGCAAGCCTCGGCCATACGGGCGCTGAGCGAAATAGATGACGATCAGGTAGGCGATTTGCTGTTTTTTTATATGTCAAATCATTATCATGTCCGTACCTTTCCTGCATTCGTGGACGCGCTGGGTATGCGCCGCGACTTCCGGATCATAAAACCGGCGCTCGAACATCTCGCGGACTACCGCTCCACCGCGATCCGGCATCAGATGCTCAACAGCGTCTGCCGAGCACTTGGCGCAGGGTCGCAGTTTTATCATTATCTGTCCATCGAACAGGGAAAACGCTACCGCGAACTCGACGACCGGATTCGGGTCATCGTGCGGGATATCCCCCGCTCCGCCATGCTGCCCACCCCTGCACCCGAAGCGATGGAGACCGCTCTCGAAGCTTTCCGGGCGGCACACGAACACAACGATTCCGACGTGCTTATGAAACAAGCCGGTGTCGTGGCGAGACTTCTTCAGGATTCGCTTCCCGGAAGGGACCGAGAAGCACGCGAGATCCTCGCCATCTATCTGACCCTCATGGCGATCAACAACTTTATCACCTGCAAAGGTCATGACGATCTCGATGCGGCGCGTGACATTTTTCTGATCGTGTGTCTCGGCAGAATTTCGGAACTCATGGAACAGGAAACATAACGTCCACTTATCGCAGTTTTCGCTCAACCGGGAGGCAGCCATGGAAAAGACCGTTTTTACCGATGTTTACATTCTGGACGGTACGGGGCGGATGCCGTTTGTCGGCGAGGTGGCGTTAAAAGGCAACCGGATCGAGGCGGTAGGGGAAGGCCGCATCTCGGTTTCCCGCAGCGGTGCGACCCTCGTGGACGGCACCGGCGCGTATCTCATGCCTGGGCTGGTCGAGTCGCATGTACACCTCGGACTCGACAATTCCAACGACATCATCGCGCTGGGTGCGCTTCCACCCGAAGAACATACCTTGCTTGCCATGCGAAACGCAAAACTGTACCTGGATCATGGGTTTACCAGTTGTATAAGCGCCGGAGCCGTCAAACCGAGGTTGGACATCGTCATCCGAAACGCCATCAACGCCGGTCACATTCCGGGACCGCGTCTGCTGGCCTCGACCCCGTGGCTTACCGTTACCGGTGGACTGGTAGACATGAACCTTTTGCACATGAAACGCGAAGCCATTGCCATCGTGCTGGACGGCCCCGATGCCTATCGCCGTACCGTCCGAGAACTGATCCGTGAAGGCGTCGATGTCGTCAAACTAGTAGTTTCCGGTGATACCGGTATTCCGTACGCCGACAGTCGGCATACGGTCATGACCGAAGCCGAGGTGGCTGCCGCCGCCGAGGAGACGCTGTCGAGGGAACGTCGTTTTAACGTACATGCCCGTAGCGCCGAGTCGGTCAAACGCGCCGTGCGGCATGGCGCTTCGATCGTCTATCATGCCACTTTTGCCGACGACGAAGCGCTCGACCTGCTCGAAACCCACCGCGACCGGCTGTTTGTAAGTCCCAACATCGGCTATACGGCGGCACTGGTGACAGCGACGGGTGCGGATCTACCGGACCGCGCTCAACAACACGCCATCTTTCAGGGAGAACTGGAAGCCTCACGTCGCAGTCTCAAGGCGCTCCGAAAACGAGGCATTCGTCTGCTCGGCGGTGGCGACTACGGGTTCGAAGCGACACCCCACGGCGGCAACGCCCGCGATATCGAACATTTTGTAACGCTTTTTGGTTTTACCCCCATGGAGGCCATTCTCACCATGACCCGTAATGGCGGCGAAGCCATGGGGACGGACATCCCACTGGGCCAAATCAAAAAGGGCTATTTGGCCGATCTGCTGTTGGTAGACGGCAACCCGCTCGAAGATGTGAGGCTCCTACAAGATCCGGCGCATTTAATTGCTATCATGAAGGACGGAAAATTTCACAAAGCACCGTCGGTTGCCGCAAAGACGACAACGAAGGATCGGACCAAACCCTTTGCTCAGAAAAAATCGGCGTAGTCCATGCACCCGATTCTGCGTCTTGTCCAAAAACCCGAACGCTTTGTGATCGGTCTTATGTCGGGCACTTCCGCCGACGGAATCGATGCCGCCGTGGTTCGTCTTTGTCCCGACAAGGACGACCACATCGAGATCGAGACGCTTTCCTTCGAGACCGTGCCGTACCCGGATGGGTTGCGTGAGGAGATTTTTCGTATCTCTGCCCCGGAACACGGACGTGTGGATGCCATCTGCCGGATAAACTTCCTGCTGGGCGAACGGTTTGCCGGAGCGGCACATACGGCGGCGCGGCAGGCAGGACTTTCCCTATCCGACATCGACTTGATCGGTTCGCACGGACAAACCATACACCACCTTCCGGAACGGGTCGAAGCTTTTGGCGTGACCATCGGCGCGACGTTTCAGATCGGTGACCCATCGGTCATCGCGCAGCGGACCTGTGTGGTGACGGTTGGCGATTTTCGCCCGGCGGATGTGGCGGTGGGCGGTCAGGGCGCACCACTCGTACCTTACGTGGATTATCTGCTGTTTCGCTCGCCGACGCTTTCGCGCGGACTGCTCAACATCGGCGGTATCGCCAACATGACCGTGTTGCCGGCCGGCGCGGGCGGCCCTTCCGTCGCGGCGTTCGACACGGGTCCCGGCAACATGGTGATCGACGCGGCGGCGCTTTCGCTACTGGGCACACCCTGCGACCGCGACGGAAGGGCCGCCCGCGCCGGAACCCCCTCGGAAACGCTTGTACAACGTCTGCTCGATCTGCCGTTTTTCGATCTTCCGCCACCCAAATCCACCGGACGTGAATTGTTTGGCAAAGACTATGCCACCCGGCTTCTTTCCGAGGGCCGGTCGCTGGGTCTCTCGATCAACGACCTGCTTGCCACGGCAACCGAAATCACCGTTCGCTCAATTGCCCACGCCTGCCGACGGTTTGTCACGGTTTCGCTTGACGAGGTGATCGTCAGCGGTGGTGGAGCTCGCAACCCGTATCTCATGGAACGTCTTGGCCGGGTGTTTGCGCCAACGACCGTGGTGGTATCCGACGAACGCGGTCTGGCCGCAGACGCTAAAGAAGCCGTCGCCTTTGCCGTGCTGGCCGACCGGACGATCATGGGAATGCCCGGCAACCTGCCGAGCGCCACCGGTGCCGACCGGCCCGTCGTGCTGGGGAAAATATGTATCCCGTAATACACGGAAACTGCAATCGACGGTTCGTACACCCCTACAGCTATCTTTTCTACAACTTTGTTCTCGTATGTCTTCTCCTCGCCGCCTGTGGCGGCCCACCCCCGTTAAAAGTAACCGGCAGAACGTCCGGGGAGGTTCCGTTTATCCGTGTGGGCATACAGATGAACCAGCAGGCGGTCTATGTCGCGGGAACGGGACCGCTTCAGGTAATAGATCGTCCGACCGGAACCGTAGTCGGCGAGTCGGGACGCGCAGAGGTTTGGCAACTCGATCCAGCAGGCGCGAAGATAGAGGCATTTGCGCCGGACGGGGTTTCGCGAGGACGTTATACCGGTCCGGTGCTGGTCCGACCTGTGCGCACGGGAAGCCGTATCTGGGTGTCGGGACGTGAATATAGAGGGCTCATCGAGGTAAGACTCGACACAAAGGGCACGTTGACGGTCGTCAACGAGGTGGATGTGGAGAATTACCTGCGTGGCGTGGTTCCCGCCGAAATCGGTAAACTCGACGAAGAAAAGATCGACGCGGCGCGGGCGCAGGCCGTGGCGGCAAGGACGTACGCGCTTGCGCATCGCGGCAGACGTCAGTCGCTCGGATTCGACGTATTTGCTTCGATAGAAGATCAGGTATACCGCGGCTACGGAACCGAAGCTCCGGTTGTAGACCGGGCCATTGCCGAAACACGCGGCATCGTGGCGTCCTATCAGGGAAAAATGATCGAAACCTACTACTCCTCTACCTGTGGCGGACATACCGAAAGCATCGCAGAAGGCTGGAAAACCGATCCGGTTCCGTATCTGCGCAACGTAAAGGACAAGGGACGAGGGCGGGGCGATTTTTGTTCGGCGTCTCCGTGGTATCGGTGGACCGAAACATGGGATCGGGAAGCGCTCGAAGGGATTTTGACCGCGTCCATGGCTGTTTTTACCGGGCGCAAGGAAGAAGACCTCAAACTCAAGGACATCCGTATACGCAAGAGATCGAAAAGCGGACGGGTAAGCGTTTTGGAAATCCGAACGGCGCAGGGCGTTACTCGGTTCGAAGGCGATAAGGTACGGAGCGTATTACGGCGGACCGCAGAAGGGACGCCGCCACTGCGGAGTACGCTGTTTTCGCTAAACATCCAACGGGATTGGCGCGGACGCCCCGACATCGTGGTCGCCAAAGGCTCCGGCTACGGACACGGGATCGGCATGTGCCAGATGGGGGCGATCGTGATGGCAAGCCGGGGATATCGTTTCGACCAGATTCTCAGACATTATTATCGGGACATCGACCTGAAAAGGATATACTGAGCATGAGCGTCTCCGTCCATCCTTCTATTACCGAGCTGGATATCTATCTGTTTGACCTGCGCGGGTATCTGTTGCTCAAAGGGGCGCTCGACGAGGCTGAAGTCGATGCGCTCAATGCCGTTCTGGACGCACTACCTGCGCTTTTGCCGGGGCAGTGGCACGGAAACGTCCATGCGCACCGATACGGTACGTCGGACGGGCTGAATCTCCAGCAAATCTACGAGGCGGGTGAGTCGTTCGAGCGATTGATCGACCATCCTTCGTGGTTTGAGCATGTCAAGTTTTTCGTAGGCGGCGAAGGCACGTTCGACTGGCATCACGGCCCCCTGTTTATCGACGAAAATTTTGCCAATTTCCGCGAACCGGGTGGCGGAATCGGGCTTCATTCCGGTGGTGATACCGGTACCAAACGCAACCAGTTTCGATATCTCAACGGACGGTTTCAGTGTGGGCAGATCAATATCCTGATTGCGCTGACCGACATCGGCCCCGGAGATGGAGGGACGATGATCGTGCCGTGCAGCCACAAGTCGAATTTCGCGCATCCACACGCCGGACTGGCGCGCGAGGCGGTAGACGGGATCGAAGCGGCGACGGAGATTTACATGCATAAAGGCGACGCGATTCTTTTTACCGATACCTTGTCGCACGGCTCTGCGCGTCGGGTCAATCCGGGGGTGCGGCGTATCGTCGTCTACCGATACGGACCGTCGTGGGGCAATTTCCGGCATGGATACGAACCGTCGCCCGAACTGTTGGAGCGGCTGACCCCACAACGTCGGCAGATCGTCCAACCGCAGAAACGGATCGAAAGGTAGAAGGATGAAATATGAAATAGGAAGTCTCCTTCCTCTTTATTTATGGGCGTTTCTGGTTGTTTGTCTTATCAACGCAGGCTGCTGGAAGTATTCTACTTCGGCGCAGGCGATCCCGTCGGGGATAAAAACCGTGGCGGTTCCCCTGTTCGAGGATACTTCGGTGGAAACGGGAATCAAAGAACAGCTTACGGATGCGATCGTCTCCAGATTTATCGCCAACAACCAGCTTAGGGTGGTGGACGTACGGGATGCCGACGCGCTTATCGCGGGGGTGATTTTGAACGTACGCGAGGAATCGCTTACCTTTGGTCAGGGTCAATCCGCACGCGAGGGCCGCATCTGGATCACCGTGCAAGTCCGATTCGAGGATGTCCGCAACCGGAAAGTCATCTGGGAAGAGCCGCGCATGGAGGTTTTTGGCGTGTATGCGATACAGACCGGCACGCAGGAAGAGCGCGAACCCGGCATTACGGCGGCCATTGCCAAGATGGCCGAGGATATTTTGAACAAAACCGTTGCGGGTTGGTAACCGTCGCGGGGGAACGGGGCGTATATTTCTGTTGTAATTTCCGAACAGCAACCGTATATTGGGGCGGGTTTACGTAAAATCGATCGGCATTTCCTCGACGCAAAGGAGAAAGTTATGGCCAAGGCAGCCAAAACCGCCATCAAAAGCGGTGGCAAGGACCGCAGCTTTGCCGCCAAGATGACAAAAGGCAACAGCGCGGCAGAAGTTGCGCCGACCTCGCTAATTATCCGTCCTCAGATGGGTGACAATGGGTTTTACAAGTTTAGACGTGTGCTGACCAAGATGACGGCGGAAAACAAGAAAGCGTTGGGAATGGCGTAGACAGGCCGTTTTTGCGGGAAAAGGGGACCACTCCAAAAGAGCGGTCCCCTTTTTTGTTTTTGGCTATCCGGCTTTGCGAGCAAAAATAGGTTGTTCGAGGACCGTCTGAATTTCGTAGATGGAGCCGAGGCGTTCCGCCGGCGGATAGGGCATCCGCACTGGCGTGGCGGTCATGCGGGGACAATGGATAGGCTCTCCGCGAAGAATATTGCTGTTGAAGGCATCCCAAGTGCCGATACTGGTAAGGGGCCAGGCATCTATCGCGACAAATTGGAGCAACAAGAGCCGGCGGGGGCTTGCCGA
>VGJU01000185.1 GCA_016867335.1 Candidatus Zixiibacteriota bacterium
GGCGTCCGCGATTTTTAGCGTTCTCCCGCATACCGCGTATCCGACCGTCTCGCGTCTGCCGGGCGAGGCCTTCCCCAGCGCGGCTGTTGCCGCGCGACCCGTTTCCGGTGATGCGCATGCGGTGGTGG
The DNA here is from genome assembly GCA_016867335.1 of Candidatus Zixiibacteriota bacterium. Taxonomy (GTDB): domain Bacteria; phylum JAAXHH01; class JAAXHH01; order JAAXHH01; family JAAXHH01; genus VGJU01. The sequence continues at coordinate 129 of VGJU01000185.1, forward strand.
CGGCGCTGTTTCGGCGTAATACGGCCTTGCTTGCCGTGGTAGAAGAGGGCAGGGTGATTTTCGACTTCAGGGGGGTAGACGCCACTGGTGAGGAGGCCATTTTTCAGGCGGTGCGAGAGATGGTGGGCTGAGAGGTTATATTGACAAACATACCCTTCTTTCGGCTGGTGGGTTTATATACTGAGCACGGATAGCAAAGATGATTAGGTGAGGCCGTTCGGGGTGAGCCTGCTTAACCGTGCGCCTGACGAACGGATGAGATCATCAGAGCATCCCAAATAGCCGTCTAAGCCGACCGGATGGAAATCGTCAGCCCCACGGCAACCCATCTCGGCATAGGCCGGGCGACCCTGTATCAAGCCGCATGGGCCCAAACGGTTTTATATCCCACTTCCCTTGCTTAAAACGCTTGTGTAAATCGCCTGTCTACAGTATATTAGCCCTCCGTGTCTTTTGACACGCGCATACTCGAAGACCGTTTGGCGATCCCCCGTACGCGTGGAGTGTATGGTATGAAGAATCTGCAACAGGCCCGCGCCGACATCATTCATGTGGGTCGGCGCATGTACGAACGTGGCTATGTAGCCTCGAACGACGGCAACATCAGCGTGCGGCTGTCCGAAGACCGTCTGCTCGTCACCATCACCGGTGTCAGCAAAGGGTTTCTTACACCCGAACAACTCGTCGTCATCGACTACGACGGCAAGGTGGTAACGGGCAAGGGCAAACCGTCATCAGAAATCCTGATGCACCTCATGGTGTACCGCGAACGACCCGATATACACGCCGTGGCACACGCGCACCCGCCTACCGCCACAGGCTTTGCCGTCGCTGGCATCGCGCTGTCCGAATGCATGCTCCCCGAAGTGATCGTCACGCTCGGTTCGATCCCCATCGTGGAATACGGCACACCGGGCGGAATGGAACTGGTCGAGCCGATCCGCAAATATGTACACGACTACGACGCCTTTTTGCTGGAAAACCACGGCGCGCTGACCATAGGTCCCAACATCGTCAACGCGTACCACAAGATGGAAACGATGGAGCATTTTGCCAAAATCGCGCTTGTCGCCCGTCAACTTGGCGCGGTCCATACGCTTGGCAAGGAAAACGTGGACAAACTGCTCAAACTGCGCGAGCGCTTTGGCGTCACCACCAAAGCCGTGTGTCAACTGGATTTTCACGACGAACCGGCGCAGACAAACCGGTCGGCGTCCGAAACGTCCGGCGTGGGAGAGAGTCAGGAACAGCTGATACAGCGGATCACCCGCGAGGTGGTAGGACGACTGCGCGCCGCCGACGGTGAGGTCGGCGCGGCCCGGATCATCCCGGTGCGATAGATGATCCTGATCGCCAACGTAGGCAGTACGTCGTTCAAGTTTCGGCTTTTCGACCGGGACACCCTGACCGAAAAAGCGCACGGACGGCTTGAACGCATCGGAAACGCCCAAGCACCCGTCCAGTACCGTCGCGCGGACAGCGCAACCGTCGAATACACCGCCGATCTTCCCGACTACGCCTCGGCCATACGTTGCGGCATCTCTCTGCTGACCGGCCCACAAACCGGGGCGATAGCGGACATTTCCCAACTGTCGGCAGTCGGCTTCAAACCGGTCCACGCGCTTGCTGTCGCCGGGTGCGTCCCATTTACCGACGACGTGCTGGCCGAGATGGAAAAGGCCACGCCGCTGGCTCCGGCACACAACCCGCCGTATGCGGCGGCAGTACGTCTGTTCCGGTCTCTGTTTCCCAGCCTGCCGCTGTACGGACTGTTTGAGCCGACGTTTCACCAGACCGTGCCCGATCATACGGCGGTGTACGGTGTTCCGTACGAATGGATCGTGGAATACGGCATCCGGCGGTACGGGTTTCACGGCGCGTCGCATCGTTATATAGCGGAACGGGTTCCGGCGCTTCTCGACCGACCTCCGTCTCCGCTCAAAACCGTATCCTGTCATCTCGGCGGAAGCTCGTCAGTGTGCGCCGTAAGGGACGGGGCATCGATCGATACTTCGATGGGGCTTTCCCCGCAGTCGGGGTTGATGCAAAGCACACGCTGCGGCGATCTCGACCCGTTTGGCGTGCTGATGATGCTCGACCGTACCGGATGGACGACCGACGAGATGCGAACCGCGTTGTGCAAAAAAAGCGGACTAAAAGGGGTATCCGGCATTGAAAGCGGTGATATGCGAGATATACTAGCGGCGGAAAAAGAGGGCAACCCCCGTGCCCGGCTTGCAGTAGAGGCGTTTACCGGCGAAGTCAGAAAATATATCGGTGCATACGCCGCTACGATGGGGGGGCTTGACGTCGTCGTCTTTACCGGAGGTATGGGGGAGCGAAGCGCCGAAATCCGAGCGCGGATCTGCGCAGGGCTGGAGTTTCTCGGTATCCGTCTCGACAAAAAACGCAACAAGACCCTGTCGGGAGAGGGTGTCCTCTCGCGTGACAACGCCCGTGTGGCGGTCATGGTTGTCCCGGCCGACGAAGAACGTATCGTTGCCCGCGAAGTGGCAAAGAGGATAGCATGATTTCATACCGCACATCGGCCTGTTCCGATTGCCAGGATTGCCGGTTGTGCGAGGCGGTGGCGCATCAACCCCATGAAGAACGCATCCGGGCGGTGGTGCGCGAAACGGTGATGCGGGTGCTGGATCGCCAAACCCATGTCGGCGCGGGGTTCGAACTGATCGTCGGCGTGTCGGCTCGGCATCTGCATATTACGGAACACGACCTCGGCACGCTGTATGGCAAGGGGCATCGGCTGACGCCGGAACGCGATCTGTCGGGCCCCGGCGAATTTGCCGCCAAAGAGACCGTCACGCTGGTCGGTCCGAATCTGCGCGCGCTTCAGGGTGTCCGTATCCTCGGCCCGTGCCGCTCGCGGACACAGATCGAACTTGCGCCGACCGATGGCGTGTTGCTCGGACTGTCCCTGCCGATGCGGGCGTCGGGCGATGTGGCCGGCTCCGCGCCGCTTACGCTTATAGGCCCCCAAGGCGCGCTGTATCTCGACGAGGGCGCCATACGCGCCGACCGCCACATCCATATCTCCCCGGAAGACGCGCTTCGCCATGGGGTGACCGACGGCCAGCGCATCCGCGTCGATGCGCCCGGCGCCGCAGGGCTTACCTTTCATCAGGTGCGGATACGCATAAACAAAGGTTTTGCCCGACCCGTGATGCACATCGATACGGACGACGGCAACGCGGCGGGGCTTCGGTGCGGCGATACGGTAAAAGCAGTACTGGAAATTTGAAAACAAAACAGACGGTTTCTCTTCTTTTTAGAAAGGACACGATATGGAAGCGCTGGGTATGATCGAAACCAAAGGACTGGTGGCGCTTATCGAAGCGGCGGACGCCATGGCCAAGGCCGCTCAGGTAAAACTGGTCAAATACGAAAAAATCGGCGGGGGGTTTGTCACCATCCTGTGCCGGGGCGACGTGGCTGCGGTCAAAGCCGCGGTAGACGCCGGCAGAGCCGCCGCCGAGCGGGTCGGCGAAGTAGTGTCGTCCCATGTCATCCCACGTCCGCACAACGACGTGGACGACGTGCTGTTGAAGTAGGGACGGGCGGCGAGGGTACACGTGAGAGTAACCCATTGTTGTCTGACCGTTCCCTGTGTCGCGGAACCACGATGGCAAGGAATACACAGCGTGTTGTTCCGAATCCAAATGGTGGGTGGAGCGTAAAGAGCGGTGGGGCCGCGAGGGCGACAAAGACCTTCGATACCCAGAGAGCCTGTTTCCTATGCTCGGGAAGTAAGCAAGAATCAAGGCTCTGAACTCTTTGTCCACGCCAAAATTCATTAGGTTTCCAGACGGTGATCTGGCAATCCAAAATCCCAAATGGCTGGAGAATTTCACCGTGGACCTCGGTCGCGTTTCAGGAACCATCGTCGCCACGCATAAAAACGAACGACTTGCCGGTTTCAAACTGCTTGTCGTCAACCTGATCCGGTTTGACGGGTCGGACACCGGTGCAAACGTCATTGCGCTTGACACCGTCGGCGCCGGCATGAACGAAATCGTCATCGTCGTACGGGGGAGTTCTGCCCGACAGGCCGAAGGCATGGGCACGGTTCCGGTCGATGCCACGGTGATCGCTATCGTGGACTCGGTCGAAGTGTCAGGGAAAATCCGTTACCGTAAATCGAGCGATACATGGGAACCGTAGCACAGGAGATAGGCTTGTGAACATTGACGAGCGGCAGATTCAGGCCATCGTACAGCAGGTTATCGCCGAACTGGGCGTACTGAGTGGCGATGCTCCGCGATCATCTGGGAGCGTGGGCGGGTCTTATGGGCAGTTTACTCGGATCGAAGACGCCATCGACGCCGCCGAAAAGGCATTCGGACATCTTCAGACCACTTCGCTCGAAATCCGCGCCAGAATGATCGAGGCCATGCGCCGGTCTATCCTCGACAACCTTCCGTTGCTCTCGAAAATGGGCGCGGAGGAGACGGGTATCGGCAATGCGGCGGACAAGGTCAACAAACATATCGTCGCGGCATCCAAGACACCCGGTCTGGAAGACCTCAAACCCGATGCCGTCACCGGAGATCATGGGCTTACCGTTACCGAACTCGCCCCTTACGGCGTCATCGGCTCGATCACGCCCATGACCAACCCGTCGGAGACGGTCATTTCCAACGCTGTTTGTATGATCGCCGCCGGGAACGCGGTCGTGTTTAACGCGCATCCAAGCGCCAAAAAAGTGACCATGAAGGCGGTGGAATTGGTCAACCGGGCCATTGTGGACGCAGGCGGGCCCGACAATCTGCTCTCCGGCGTGGTAGAGCCGACGCTCGACACCGCCGGTGTACTGATGAAAGACCCGCGTATCCGTCTGTTGGTCGTAACCGGTGGCGGCGGTGTGGTAAAAGTGGCGATGAGCAGCGGCAAAAAAGTCATCGCCGCCGGTCCCGGCAACCCCCCGGTCGTGGTGGACGAGACCGCCGATCTGGTCCATGCGGCCCGCTGTATCGTGGACGGCGCCACGCTCGACAACAATATCTGCTGTATCTCTGAAAAAGAAATCATCGTCGTAGACACAGTGGCCGACGAACTCAAACGCCATCTGAAAGCATATCGGACCCTCGAACTGACCGGTCCACAGGTGCAGGCGGTTACCGACCTCGTGTTCGATCGGTGGCGCGGCGTAGGCTGCAAAGACGCGGTGCTCAACCGCAAATATGTCGGACAGACCGCTCTGGACATCTTGAACGCGCTCAAGATAGACGCCCCTTCGGATACCCGCATGATTCTCGTGGAGACACCCCCCGACCATCCCCTGGTATGGAAAGAACAGATGATGCCCGTGATACCGCTTGTGCGGATGCCCTGCGCAGACGCGGCCATCGACTTTGCCTTTGAGGTGGAGCAGGGCTGTCGTCATACCGCTATCATGCATTCCCGCAACATAGCAAAACTAAGCCGCATGGCGCGATTGATGAACACGACGCTTTTTGTAAAAAACGGCCCGTCATACGCCGGACTCGGTTTTGGTGGCGAAGGCCCGACGTCATGGACACTGGCCAGCCCCACAGGAGAAGGCGTTACCACCCCTCGTACCTTTACGCGACCCCGTCGGTGTGTGCTGGTGGATGCATTCCGGATCGTATAGGCTGAGACACGTCGGTGAATGTAGAACAACTCATTTTGCTTATCGTCAGAACGGTGGTGGAAGAACTCGGTCGTCAGGGGCTGTTGCATTCCGAAACGCCGTCTTCCACTGGTCCACCATTGGCCACCTCTGCGTCGTCTGCCACCGCTCCGCTGTCTGCGTCTCTGACGGTCGAACGCCGTGTGGTATCGGCGCAGACGGTGCTGGATGCGGTCCGCGCCGGTTACAGCCGAATCGACGTGCCACCCCGTGCCATCGTCACCCCGCTGGCCGCAGACCTCGCCAAAGAAAAAGGAATGGTCATCCGACGGATCACGGAAAGGTAAAACGATGAGACTGGCAAAGGTAATCGGAAAGGTATGGGCGACGGCCAAAGACGACTCCCTTCGCGGGCTTAGGTTTTCTGTCATACAGCCGCTCAACTACCGCCGTGAACCCGAAGGAGGCACGCTTGTCGCCATAGATGCCATTGGAGCCGGAGAAGACGAAACCGTATTCTACGTAGGGGGTGCCGACGCGACGCTGGCGTTTCCGGGACGATCGATACCCTCCGATGCCTCCATAGTCGGGATCGTAGACCGGGTCCATACGTAGTAACCCTTACGCGGAGACACACGCCATGACGGTAGGCCGCGTAGTCGGCAATGTGGTAAGCACGGTCAAACATCCGCTGTACAACGGACAAAAAATTCTGCTGGTCCAGCCGGTCGACCCTGTACATGGCAAACCCGGCGGGAACACCGTCGTCGCGGTAGATACGGTCGGAGTGGGCATAGGAGAACTCGTACTCGTTGCCACCGAGGGACGGGCGGCAAGCGAAATTCTGAAAGTGCCCCGCGGCCCGGTCCGCTCTATCATCGTCGGTATCGTAGACGAGATAGAAACCGAGACATAACAGGGCGTACGGGAAGACCGTTCTTGGGATTCGGCATTTTTCATCCTTTATAATTCATCCTTCATCCTTTTTATGTTGGGAACACAGCATGACCACAACCCGCAAAGAACTTGTCAACGCCGTAAGCGACTCCCTCGGTCTCAAAAAAGCAGACACCTATGCCGTCATCGATACGCTGTTTGATGTGATGCGTTCGCATCTGATGGACGGCAACCGCATAGAAATCCGGGGTTTCGGAGCGCTGGAAATCCGAGATACCCGTCCCAAGTCGGCGGCGCGCAACCCGCGAACCGGAGACACCATCGCCGTCCCCGCGCGACGCAAAGCCCGTTTCAAACCCGGCAAAATCCTGAAGGAAGCCCTGCGCGCGCAGCGCAAAGATACTCCCTGATCGGTCGCCCTGTATGGACAAACCCTATCCGGTGGGTAAATTGCCGACCGAAGATCTGGAGCGTATTCTCCGTCGTTACGCCTGTGTCTCCGATCCCCGCGTGCTGATCGGCCCCGGTGTCGGACGCGATGCCGCGGCGATTTCGTTCGGGGCGACAACGCTTGTCGCCAAATCCGACCCGATCACCTTTGCCACCGAACGGCTCGGTTGGTACGCCGTCCATGTCAATGCCAACGACATTGCGGTCATGGGCGCGGTCCCCAAATGGTTTATGGCCACCCTGCTTCTTCCGGAAGGCGCGACTACCCCGGCGCTGATAGACGGAATTTTTTCCGGTCTGTCCGAGGCGTGCCAAAGTCTCGGCGTGACGCTGTGTGGCGGACACACCGAAATCACGTACGGGCTGACCCGTCCGATCGTGGCGGGCCACATGATGGGAGAAACCGAAACGGGCCGGTTGGTGTCCGCCGCCGATGCAAAGACCGGCGACGACATCGTGCTGACCAAGGGTATAGCCATAGAGGGCGTCGCCGTGCTGGCGGTGGAAAAGGAAACCCTCCTCCGGCAGACGTTTCCATCCACATTTGTAAACGTCTGCCGGGCGTATCTGGATACGCCGGGGATCAGTGTGGTCGCCGAAGCCCGTATCGCCATGCAACACGGTGGCGTACATGCGATGCACGACCCCACCGAAGGCGGACTGGCTACCGGTTTTAGGGAAGTATGCGCGGCGGCCAACGTCGGCGGGCTGATTTTTGCCGACCGTATCCCCGTGCTTCCCGAAACGGAAACGCTGTGTCGTCTGTTTGGACTCGACCCGCTCGGTCTGATCGCGTCGGGCGCGCTGATCCTTGCCGTCGCTCCCGATCGTTCGCTCTCACTCGT
>VGJU01000186.1 GCA_016867335.1 Candidatus Zixiibacteriota bacterium
GTAGTGGGGAGGTCGGGATTTTTTACCGGGTCCACGTCCGGCCACAAAACCGCCATCTGCGCCTGACGTTCCAGCAACGGCATCGCGTCACCCGACCCTCCGGCAATGATGACGATCCCGTCATAGCGCGGCGACGTATCTTCCGCCGCGTAACGTGCAATGGCTCCACCCGCCGAGAACCCGGCCAGATAGGTACGCACGGGATGCTTGCCGTACACCTTCCGTAGCCGTTCGCGTACGGCCTCGGTAAAGGCGTATGTCACCGCCCGCCCCTCGCGTGTGCCACCGATCCCGTCCCGGTCCACACTGGCGTACGCATAACCCTGATCCAGCGCGTGTTCGCCGATCAGATCGTCGAGCGCCGTCTCTCCGGTGTCGATAATGTTGCCGGAACGGCTTCGGCTCAGCCCGCCCGCTCCACCATGCGCGCCGACCAGCAGGCGGTCGTTCCAGTTGGAACCCTTTTCCGGATAACGAAGCACAAATCGTTTTTCGTAGCGTTTTCCGTCGATCTCAATCCCAATGCCCCCCGTTCCTCCACGCAATGCACATTGGCCGCATTGGGGATGATATTGGTAATGACACGCGAAGTCTGCGCCATCGCTTTAGAAAGCAAAGCCTCCGATAACGCCGTCAGCGCCATCACGGTGGCCACCATTCCAATCTTTGCAGTGGTTTGTCTCATCTCTCCTCCTTTTCTCCTGTCGCGGCAGTCCCATGATAGCCCGGAGTCATGCTCCGGTATCCGCGGCAATTTTAACCTTGACCGGAAGACCAAAACCATATCATTTGAGGGTGATCAGATGCTATATACAATTTTCTTATCCTAAACCTGTCGTATTTTTTTGGACTTTTTTAGGAGTCTTTCATGAGCCGACGTACGCTTCCTACGCCGCTCGGACGTTGCCGCATGGGCATAGGGCGCGCCGACATCACACCGCCTGTCGGCATCTATCACCGAAACTGGGGGGCGGCGCGTCACGACGCTTCCACCGGTATCCATCGTCGTCTCATGGCACTTACCCTGCTCGTCGATGACGGCGGCGCGGAACATGCGCTGGTTACCCTCGATCTCGGTTGGCTGCAAGGACGAGAACTGGGGATGCTCACCCGACAAGTGGCGGATCGGGTGGATTTGCCGCCGGACCGGGTAATCCTTACGTTTTCGCATACCCACTCCGCCGGAAACTTTGACACGGACCGTGCCGACCAACCGGGCGGGCACCTGATTGCCGGATATTTGGAAGCGCTCGAAAAAGCGATTGCAGAGACGATCCGAGCGGCGCGGGACAGCTTGCAGCCGGTCGAAATCGCCTATGGAACCGGACGGTGCGATTTTGCGTTCAACCGGGATTATTGGGATGACCAAACCGGACAGTTTGTTTGTGGTACCAATCCCGACCGAAAAGCCGACGACACCGTCGTGGTGGCGCGTATCACGGATGCAAACGGTAACGCGGTGGCGCATATCGTCAACTACGGATGTCATCCTACCACATTGGCGTTTGACAATACGTTGATCAGCCCCGACTACATCGGCGCGATGCGGGAGACCGTAGAAAACCATACCGGTGTTCCGTGTTTGTTTGTCCTCGGTGCGTGTGGCGACCTTGGTCCCAAGGACGGGTTTGTCGGCGATACCGAGGTGGCGGACCGCAATGGCAGACAGTTGGGATACGCGGCGCTCTCGGCGCTCGAAGGGCTTACACCACCGGGGACGGAGATGCGCTACGCCGGACCGGTCGTTTCCGGCGCGACGCTGGGGGCATGGAAGCATGAGTCGCTGTCTCCGGATCGACAGGTGGGGGTAGACCGCATCCGAACGGCGTATTTGACCACGCAACTGCCCGTGGTGGATTTGCCAACACGAGAAGAAGTCGAAAACAGATTGGCCGAATGGGGAGCGAAGGAAACAGACGCACGACGGGACGGGCGTCTTCAGGACGCCGCCGACTGTCGGGCACACGTCGAACGGGCACGACGTGCATCGCGGCGTATCGAGGGACTTATTCCCGGGCAACCCGCTCCCTACGGTATCACCCTTCTCGGTATCGGAGAGGGGGTTTTTGTCCTGTTGTCCGGCGAGCCGTACAATTGGCTCCAGCAGGAACTTCGCGCCCGGTTTCCCGGTACGCCGCTTGTCGTCGCCGTCGTGTGCAACCGAGGCGCAGGCGGATATCTGCCTCCGAAAGACGATTACGGACAAGGGCTTTATCAGGAGTCTGCAACGGTGCTGGGGCCGGGGTGTCTGGAACAGGTGGTCGAAGCGATATCCGCGCAATTGCGGGCGTGGCACTGCAAGTAATCTCCGGCGGGTTTGTGCCGGTACGCTTTCGGAAAAATTCGTTCGGAGGAAATGGATGAAAAACGGGACGCTGACGATAGGTCTCATCGGGCTGGGCGGTGTATGCGGTGCCGTACATTATCCGGGGTTTTCCCGAATACCCGGGGTACGGATCGCCGGGCTTTGCGAGGCCGACGCCGGACTGCTGGAAAAACGAAAGACAGAGTGGGGCATCACGGCGGGATATACCGATGTAGACCGTTTTCTGAGTGAAGTAAAACCCGATGCAGTGGCCGTCGCCGTACCCAATATCTACCACCGCGACATCGTATTGCGGGCGATACGCGCAGGGTGTCACATCATCTGTGAAAAACCGCTTGGTCTTATGGTGCCGGAAACCGTTGAGATGTACGAAACGGCCCGCCGGGCGGGTGTGCGACACATGACAGCTTTTACGTATCGTTTCGTGCCGGGGCTTACATATATCAAATCTCTGGTGACGTCGGGCACGCTCGGCGAAATACGCCACGCACGGTTTCAGCGGCTTCAGGATTGGGGCGAATACGCCATCGGTTGGCGGCAATACAAAAAAATGGCCGGAACCGGCGAATTGGGCGATATGGGCATCCATCGGCTTGACTTTGCCGAAGACCTCATGGGCCCGATCCGGTCGGTTTGCGGCGCCATGAAACAGATAGTCCAGCGTGACCGAATGCCCGACGGGACACCGTGCGAACCGCAGGATGTGGACGATTGGGTCGCATGGATCGCCGAGTTCGAATCCGGCACGACCGGCGTATTCGAAATGGGAAAGCTGACCAAAGGCAGAGGTCCCAAAGGAGACCACGACGTCTGCGAACTCAACGGCACCGAAGCCTCGGCGATCTATCAGTTGCACACGCCGCACACCATCCTCGTCGCTGGACGCGGAAAACCCTATGTCCGCCGCCAAGTTCCCACCGAATACCTCAAACGCCCCGGTTCGCCACGCGACCCGGAAGAAGGCGATCCGGTGCAGACCTTTCGCTACGATCAGGCATGGGAGTTTGTAAGCGCCATCCGTGAAAACCGAGATTGCCTCCCCTCCTTTTATCACGGTATGCGCGCCCAAGTGGTCGCCGAAACGATCGTGGAATCCGCCGTCTCGCGGCGATGGGTCAACGTGCCTACGTGGACCAGAGAAAAACAATAGGGGCGCAGCCAGCGCCGCATTCGCAAGGATGCTCCTACCCCAGAATATACTTTCTGTACATCCTAGGAGACAAGCGAGTAAAGTTCCTCTTGACACGCCGCTTGGGGTTCCGTATATTCTCGTTGTGTTTTCATTGTGTCGTCGATACATCATCAGGAGTAGCCTATACACACTCGATAGGGATTTGTTGACGTTCGCGTTTACGAACAGGATCTTCCGCGCTCAAAACATGCGGCAATGTCCTAACAAAACCCCGGTGATGTGACAGGTGAAGATGTCGAGACGGCAGATACTGCCGGATAGCCTTTGGAGGGTCTTCTACAGGCATCCGGTTTTTTTTTGGAGCGGTTTTCGCTTCCTCTCTGCGACCTTCCTGCTTGGTCTTGCCGTATCTCTTTTTCCATCCCGGCTTTTCGCCCAACCCGATCTTTTGGTGCTGCGATCCGACGCCTCCGGCGTCACGTTCGACTATACGCCGGCCCCGGCGCATCGCGATACGGTTTTCGCAGACGGAGCGTTTTTCGACGTGTTGACCATCGATCATTGCCTATCGACTTCCGGTCCGGGCGCGCCCGTTTTGCCCCGGCGTCACGTCCTTGTGGGTTTGCCTTCGGATGCCGCGCCTACCGCCATTCTGCTGGAAGCGCCGTTTCGGGAAGAAACCGGATATCGCTTTGCCCTGTCAGCCGAAAAAACAGCCATCCCAGTCTCGGCGCGTGCTGGTTTTTTTCCCGTAACCCCGCTGGAGAGCGTCCCCGCAGGCAAGATGCAGGGACAGACCGTATGGCCGCTTATGCTGTCTCCGGTAGCCTACGATCCGACGACAGGCCGCGCACGGTTTTATGAACGTCTCCGTGTCGAAGTCCGGTTTAATGCACCGCCCACCGTTTCCCGGTCGTTTGTATCTTCCGCACCCTCCCCTCTGGGCGGCGTGCTCGAATCCATCCTCCTCAACGGCAAGACGACGCGCACCTGGCGGGCAGACGATGCTGTATCCCCGGCTTTGCGCGTCAACAGCTTTGGTCCTGGGGAGTGGTACAAGGTGCGGATCACCGAAACCGGTCTGTACCGCATAGACCGCCAAACCCTACAACAGGCGGGGATGGACGTAAACGGCATCAACCCCCGTACGCTAAGGCTTTTCAGCGGTGGCGGACGCACGCTGCCTCATGACGTGGACTCTCCACGTCCCGCACTTGCCGAAGTGGCCATCCGGGTCGCGGGAGAACAGGATGGGCGTTTTGACGAAAACGACACTATTTTGTTTTACGGGACAGGCGTTTCAGGATTCGAATTTCTTCAGGCTCCCCGGACCTACGCTTTTTACGACAACCCTTATACCGATACCAACGTCTACTGGCTTTCGACAGGCGGCTCTACACCGGGTCTGCGCATCGGCGATCGGTTGGTCTCCCAAACGTCTGGGGCAACACGAACCGATACGCAGGTTCGGCGTCACGAAGAGCGTGAAATCGTAAACCCGCTCGACTCCGGTACGGAATGGTTCTGGCAACTGTTCGACGGCGCGTTTCGCGAGGAAGCGATTTTTCAGGTAGACCTCGGCAAAGTGGCCCGAAACGGGCGAGTTACGGCGCGTTTCCGTTTTCAGAGCAGAACCCGGTTTACGCATCATGTACAGGCATTTGTCAACGACCATCCCGTCGGCGATCGCATCTGGGCGGGCGAATCGACCCCTGTTCTGCTGGTGGGAACTGGCGACTGGATCAAAGACGGCGTCAACGAAATCCGCATCGTACTGCCACGCACCGCCGCATCGGCCAATCAGCCCGATCATGTATACTTCGACTGGTTCGAACTCGACTACCGGACGCCGCTCGACGCCTCCGGAGGCGATTTGGTTTTCGAACAGGAAATCGGAGAATCCGTTCCGATCGTCCGTTACGAGATAACGGGTGCGGCGTCCGACACGGAGACGTTCGATATCACGAACCCGTTTAGAGTCGTCCGAATGGCGACAACCGGGGCGTTTTCGGATTCGTCTCGCGTTCTGCCCGCGCAGTACCGAACCGTCCGACCCAACCGGTGGAAACGACCGGTTTCGGTCACACGGGACACCGATTCCGATCTTCGTAATTCCACCAACGGGGCAGACTATCTTATCATTGCGCACGACGACTTTGTGGAGGTAGCAGAGCGGCTTCGGGCCCATCGCGCTGCGCACTCAAATCTGAGAGCGACCGTCGTCCGCATATCCGACATCTACGACGAATTTTCCTTTGGGTTGTTCGACCCGACCGCCATACGGGATTTTCTGCGATACGCGGCGTTTGGTTGGAGCGGCGCGTCGCCGTCCTTTGCCCTGTTGCTGGGCGACGGGCACTACGACTACCGAAATCGTTCGCGTTCCGACCGGCCCATGCGCATCCCGCCCTTTGAGGACGGTGATCGATGTACGGACGATTTTTTCGTATACTTTGACGGAAACAACGATCCACTTGTCGAAAACGACATCTTTCCCGATATGGCCATAGGCCGTCTGCCCGCACGCTCTCCGCAGGAGGCCAGCGTCATGGTGGACAAAATCGTCGCCTACGAAGCCTCGCCTGAATTCGGGGTTTGGCGCAACACCATAGTATTGACGGCAGACGACGAGCGGACACCCGGTGCGGGGTTTGACGAGCCTTTCCATATCGGCGACACCGAACGACTGGCGACACGCAACGTACCGGGAAGTTTTCGCGTCGAGAAGGTCTATCTCACGGAATATCCACTGGATGCGGCCGGTGAAAAACCCGGAGCGCGCGTTGCGCTGGTCGGGCATATCAACGACGGGGCGGTACTGGTCAACTGGGTCGGTCATGGTGCGGCCAACCTTTGGGCGCACGAGCGCATCTTCAACACTAGCCGTGACCTTGCCTCGCTCGACAACGGCGCCCGGCTTCCCGTGTTTGTCACCGCCACCTGTACCGCGGGGCGTTTCGACATGATAAACGAGGAGGCCATGGCAGAAGACTTTCTTCGTGCCGAAGGCAAAGGCGCGATAGGGTTTATCGGTGCGACAAGACTGTCGTTTCCCTCGCCCAACGCCGCGCTAAACAGAGGTCTCTATGATGGGATGCTGGGGTTTGACATGACGGTCGGGGAGGCGCTTCTAAGAGCCAAAATTGCTACGGTAAATCGAGAAAACAGCGAAAAATACACGTTGTTTGGTGATCCAGCGATGCGACTTGGCGTTCCGAGCAAAACCATCCGGTTTGTCGAACAACCCGATACGTTGCGCGTATTCGTTGCGACCGCCGTCTCCGGTGAAGTACTTGCCGATACGTCGGCGGACCGCCGTTTTTCCGGAACGGCGTTTCTGCGAGCATCCGATTCCGAGCGAAACATCACCTATGTAGCGGATAGCGGAGGGCAAATCCCCTATCGTCTACTCGGCGCCGATATGTTCCGGGGACCGGTTCCGGTCTTCGAAGGTCGTTTTTCCGGTGCGTTTATCGTGCCAAGGGATGTTACCTACGGCGGCTTGCAGGGTCGTATAGCGGTATATGCGACCGACGGACGCACCGACGCCGCCGGCGTTATCTATCCGCTTGCACTCCAAGGCGCTGATCCGGCTTTCCGCGATTCGACCGGGCCGGATATCGACATTCTCGTGGAGGGACGCTCCATCACCGACGGAGATTACGTTTCCACCTCCCCCTTGCTGACCGTTCGTCTCTCCGACGAAAGCGGGATTAACATCACCGGAGAGGTAGGACATCAAATCATCCTGCAGACCGATGCGGACGCCAAGACGCGACAGGACGTCACCCCCCGGTTTCAATACGACGCGGGCAGCTTTCGAAACGGCTCTTTTCAGTTCCGGCTGTCTGCTCTGACACCGGGCGATCACTCCGTGAGTGTAAAGGCATGGGACAATTTTAACAACCCATCCACCACCACCGTATCGCTCAAAGTCGTCGAAGATACGGACCTGCGGATCACGGACATCATAAGCTACCCCAATCCGTGCGCGGGACCGACGACGTTTACCTTCGAACTCACGCAGGATGCAGACATTGCCCTGCAAGTATATACCGTTGCTGGAACACCCATTCGGTCCTTTCCACGCCGACCGGGATTTCGTGGGTTTAACCAAGTGGATTGGGATGGCGCCGACGAGGAAGGCGCTACGCTCGCCAACGGCGCATATCTGTACAAAATCACGGCTCGTTCGAACGGTTCGAAACCACAGACGGTTTCGGCTTTCGGTCGTTTGCTCGTAGTGCGGTAGACGAAATAGGCCGATGCGGTTTGATCGGCGCGTCTCCCCGACTCCGGCCATGCAACCGGATGGAACTAAGCGCGTTTCACAGGTAACACGGGTTGGGATACACTGTACATCACCAAGACACGGACGTGTCTGAGATGTGTTTATCAAAAGGAGAGAGGCATGAAACGTTTTCTGTTCTTCCTGACGGCACTGCTAA
>VGJU01000187.1 GCA_016867335.1 Candidatus Zixiibacteriota bacterium
CAAATAAACCGGTCGAGGAACATCATTCCACTTGTTCCGGTTTCTCTTGCCACATATTTTCAGGGCAACATGAACCCTCTCTCCTTTTTTGACGCGCATTGCACGGTCGGACGGCGTTCGACACCGCGTCCGGAAAACAACCTGTCGTTTGACGAATTGGTCGAAGCCTACGACCGGGCCGGTATTGCGGACGTATTGGCAATTCACGCGCATGCCAGAGAGTACGACCCCTTGATCGGAAACGACCATCTGTCCGCTTTGTGCGCCGAACATCCCCGGTTTCATCCGTGTTACGTGTTGATGCCACACTGGACGGGCGAGATGCCGGCGGGAGACGCCTTGATTGCCTATCTGGCGGAAGGCGGCGTACGTGCCGTGCGGCTGTTTCCCAAAGACCACAGCTTCGGGCTCGGCGAGCGATGGGCCGGTCCCTTGCTTTCGACGCTCGAAGAGGCGGGAGTCCCCGTTTTTATCGACTTCGAACAGACCGACTGGTGTGAAATAGATGGTGTGCTGACGGCGCATCCGAGACTTGCGTGGGTCGTGCTGCGTGCCGGATACCGGGTGGATCGGTGGGCATACCCGCTCTTTTCCATGCATCCCACCTTAAAAATAGATACCTCACTGTATGTTCCACATAGAGGTGTCGAGATGCTGACGGAGCGGTTTGGGGATCGGTTGGTATTTGGAACCGGGATGCCGGTGTGGGACATCGGCGCGGCCATGACGTCCGTGCTCTACGGCATACTTTCCGATGAAAATCGGCGCAAAATCGCCGGTGAGACACTACGCGGCATCCTGTGGAAAGAAACCGGCTCATGAGCGCTATTTGGACGTCCGTACGGGAAGGCAGACTTCTCGAAAACGAGATGGTCATCGATTGCCATACGCACATGGGGCCATGGTACAACTTCAACGTGCCGGGCGACCCATGGACCGAGGGTATGATCACGGCGATGGACGCCTGTGGGATTCGAAAGGCCATTTGCACGCCACATGTAGCCATAGCGACCGACTATCTGTGGGGCAACCGCATCGTCGAGGAGGTCATCGCACGTCACCCGACCCGTTTCGCCGGATATTGCACGGTCAATCCTAACTATCCGGAATCCGAAATCGTGGCGGAACTCGAACGTGCCGTCGTGTACGGGCCGCTTTGCGCCATCAAGATGCACCCGGTCACCCACGCCTACCCTGCGGACGGTCCCGGCTACCGCGCCGCCTTTGCCTTTGCCCATGCGCACGCCATCCCGGTGCTGGTCCACACATGGGAAAGCGACCGGTTTTGTCATCCCATGATGTTTGTCGGGATCGGCAAGGACTTTCCCAATGCGCCTATTCTGCTCGGCCATACCGGCGGTCCTATGGGCGGTGTCGAGCAGTCGATACAAGCGACGCTTGCGTGGGACAACCTGTACTGCGATCTTACCGCTTCGCTCAGCCCCTGCGGTATGCTGGAAATGCTTGTTCGCCGCATCGGCGCGGACCGCATCTTGTTTGGAACCGACATGCCTTTTATCGACTGCCGACCCAAGATCGGTTTTGTCGCCTTTGCCCGCATATCGGACGACGACAAGCGAAAGATTCTCGGACGCAACACCATGCGATTGTTCGGGCTATGAATAACAAACAGATCAGCAAAGTTCTCGACGACATCCATGCGCTGCTCGAACTCAAAGGCGAAAATCCGTTCAAAACCCGTGCTTATGCCAACGCCTCACGGGCTGTAGAGACATGGCCGGAGTCGGTGGAGCGTATGGCCGCTGAAGGCAGACTCGCCACCATCCCCGGTCTGGGCGTATCCCTGATCGAACGCATCACCGAACTGACTGCTTCGGGCCGTATGGCCTATCACGACGAACTGACTGCCTCCGTACCCGACGGTCTGCGCGCCATGCTGCAAATTTCCGGTCTGGGGCCTAAAAAAGTGCGGGCGATTCACGAACAACTCGGTGTCGCCACGATCGGCGAACTCGAATACGCCTGCCGCGAAAACCGATTGACAGCACTCGACGGGTTTGGGATCAAAACACAGGAACGGGTGCTCCAAGGCATCGAACTGCTCAATCGTTCGCGCGGGTTTCGGCTTATCGACCGTGCGCTGAGCGAAGCGGAAACGCTGACCCAGCTTTTTGCCCGTCATCCGGATGTGTGGCGTGTCGGCGTCGCCGGTGATGTGCGTCGGCGCATGGAGACGGTACAAGATATTCATGTGGTCGTCAGCCATCCGGCCATCGACCTGCTCCTGGGTGTTGCAGAACGATTCGGTCCTGCACAGGTGACCGACGACGGAATGCTGACCGTTGTCTGTCCATCGGGTCTTACGGCGTATATACACGGCGCGCCCGACGACTGTTTTGCCATGATGCTCTATCACTGGACCGGCAGTGAGACGCACCGAGAGCAGATCGCCCGCCACGCCGATGCGCGTCGTATCACCGTAACCGATCGGCATGTCATTCGCAACCGAACCCTTTTGCCGTGTCCGGACGAAGCGACGCTGTACGACATTCTGGGACTCGCCTTTATCCCGCCGGAACTCCGCGAGGGCGGCAACGAAGTGGAACGGGCCGCCACGGGCACGCTGCCCGAACTGGTATCGCGCGAACATCTGATCGGCGTATTGCATGTCCATACCACCTATAGCGATGGCGCGCATACCCTTGAGGAAATGGCCTTGGCCGCACGCACGCGAGGATATCGATATGTCGCCATCTGCGACCACAGCCGTTCCGCAGTCTATGCGCACGGATTGAGCATCGAGCGCGTACGTGAGCAACATGCCGAAATCGACGCGCTCAACCGCCGTTTCGCCGATTTTCGCATCCTCAAAGGCATTGAGTCGGATATCCTGCCCGACGGGAGTCTCGACTATCCGGACGACGTGCTGGCAACTTTCGATCTTGTCATTGCCTCGGTACATTCCGCATTTCAAATGTCCGAAGAAGACATGACCGCGCGAATCGTCCGCGCCATCCAAAATCCCCATACCACCATACTCGGACACCCGACGGGCAGGCTACTGTTGGCGCGCGAAGGCTATAAAACGGACGTGTGTCGTATCATCGACACGGCGGCGGAGAGACGCGTTGCCATCGAGGTAAACGCCAACCCGCACCGACTCGACATGGACTGGCGATATCTGACCAAGGCGCGAGAGCGTGGCGCGCGCATCGCCATCGGTCCCGACGCGCATCACGCGGACGAACTGAACTATGTGGAATACGGGCTTGGCATCGTCCGCAAAGGCGGCGCGGCTCCCCAGGATGTGATCAATGCGCTTGCCCCGGAAATGTGGATCAAACGGGCCGTATAACAGATGGGTCTGCCGGTATCGTGGGATACCCGGTGACGAAAGAATCCCCGAATGAACCCTGCTGCCGAAACCTCAGAACTCAATGCCTTGATCCGGCTTTTGTCCGACGACGACCCGGCGGTCCATGTCAAGGTCGACGCCCGGCTGATAAGCATGGGCGAGGTTGCCGCGCCCGCGCTCTGGAAAGCCTTTACGGAATCGATCGGTAAAGAACGTGACCGGATTGCGGGGATTCTATCTCGTGTATCGGCGGATGCGGGGAAAGAGCTGACTTGGCAGGAATGGCGTCGCCTAAACGAAAAGAACGTAATTTCCGATCTGGAGCGGGGTGTCGCGCTGATCGCGCGGTCCCATTACGAACAGTTGGACTGGACGCCCTATGGCGAACAGCTTGACCGCATGGCCGACGAATTGGCCGTACGGCTGGGTGGTGTGACCGATTCGACGGGTATCGTGCAGACCATGACCGAATATCTTTTTCAGGAAGAGCGGTTCCATGGGTCGGCCATGGAGGATTACGAGCCGGACGACGGTTATATAAACCGAGTGCTGGACCGCCGGCGCGGGCTGCCCATCTCGCTGTCCGCCATCTGTCTACTGGTAGGGCGACGGCTTGCCATCCCTTTGTACGGCATCGGTCTGCCGGGACACTTTATCATGATGTACCGGGCCGGAGATGCCGAGATTCTGTTTGACCCCTATCACAGCGGGTTGACCGTCTCGCGCGAAAAATGTGAAGAACTGCTAATCCAACGCCAGTATGCACGGACCGAGGACTTTTTCGTGCCATACTCCAATCGTATGATATTGGCGCGGATGCTCGGTAATCTCCACAATTTCTATTTGAAACTCCAAGACCGGGAAAGACTGGCTACCGTGACCCGCTACTTCAAGCTGGTTACAGCGGAGGGGACGTGAGCGCATTTGGCGCGGTGCTTGTCGTCGACGACGACCCCGATATCATAGAAATCCTCGAATACAACCTCCGGAAATCCGGTTTTTCGGTCGTTACGGCGGCGGATGGTCCTACCGCCTTGCAAAAAGCGCGCGAAGCGCTTCCCTCGCTGATCGTGCTCGATCTTTTGCTACCCGGTCTCGAAGGCACGGATGTCTGCCGGATGCTCAAACAAGACAAACACACCCGTTCGATACCGGTGCTCATGCTTACTGCGCGCGGGGAAGAAATAGACCGTGTGGTGGGACTGGAACTTGGAGCGGACGACTATGTGGTCAAACCTTTCAGCCCGCGCGAGTTGATTTTGCGAATAAAAGCCATTTTACGCCGTTCTGCGGTCGAAACCGACGAGAGCGAATCGGTGCGGATCGGGCCGCTTGCCATCGACATCAAAGGCCATCACGTCATGGTAAACGATCAACCGGTTCCGCTTACTGCCACCGAATTCAAGTTGCTCGTCACGCTCTTCCAGCGGCGTGGCCGGGTGCAGACCCGTGACGAATTGCTCAACGTGGTGTGGGGCTACGACTATATGGGCTACGGTCGCACGGTGGATGCGCATGTCAAGCGTCTTCGGGAAAAACTCGGAGAAGCCAGCGCACTTGTCGAAACGGTTCGCGGCGTAGGATACCGGTTTGTCAAATAGCATTTTCCGCAATGCCATGTCTCTTTCTCCTTTCTTCAAGTCCGTAGTCGGGTATGTCGTCCTGCCGGTTTTCGTAACCGCTGTCGTCTCTTATATATATTTCCAATCCTCTTTCGACGACGGTTTTCACACCGCAGTCCGACAGCGGTTGCTTGCGAGCGTTCAACTTATCCAAACCCATCTCGAAGCGTTGCCGGACACAAATTTTACAGCGGAACGTCTCGATCCGATTGCGGATCGGCTGGGCGAACGGTGCGACGCACGGGTTACGATCATAGCGCCGGACGGGCGCGTTCTCGGCGACTCGTCGATCCCGCTTCCCGATGTCCCGGGGATGCAAAACCACGCCGGGCGTCCGGAAATACGCGAAGCGCTTGCCGGCGGTATCGGAGAACGCATTCGTCGTAGTGGAACGCTCGATACCGAGATGCACTATGTGGCGACGGTCTTTCAACGAGAAGGGCGTCTTGCGGGTTTAGCGCGTGTAGCGTTGCCGGTGCGGGATGTCACATGGACTGAAGGACGGGTTCGGGAGGCGGGGATCGTGGGATTGGTTTGTGGGTTAGCTGCGGCGATCGGTTTTTCGCTTTTTATCCGTCGCCGTATGCTCGGTCCGGTGGCGAATCTGACGGTCATGGTGCGTCGGCTGGGGACGGCCTCCACCGATACTCACCCGGATCGGCGGCTGATGACAGAGTGGTCGTCGCTTGTTACGGCGTTGCAGGAGACGGGATCGCGGTTCAGGGAACGTGCCGACAACCTGACGGAAGAAAAGGTGCGTCTGGAAGCCGTTCTCTCTGCGATGACCGAAGGGGTGATGGTCACCGGTGCAGACGGACGCATCATCCATGTCAACCCGGCGCTTACGCGGATGATGCGCGTGGACATCCCGTATCTGCATATCCGTCCCATAGAGATGATTCGCAACGCCGATCTACAGGCCGCTGTAGACGCTACGCTCGACACGGCGGCAAAGGGAGCGACAGGACAGGAGACCGAACTTTCGTTTAGTTTTTACGATCAAACCTTTCAGGTATATATGACCGCCGTAGGCAGTCATCCGGTCTATCACGGACTAGTCGCCGTGTTTCACGATGTGACCGAACTACGGCGGCTCGAACAGGTTCGACGCGATTTTGTAGCCAATGTCTCGCATGAACTGCGAACTCCGCTTACCTCCATAAAGGGATATGCCGAAACCTTGCTGGACGGCGCGCTGGAAGACGAGACCGTCACCCGGAAATTTGTCGACTCCATCCACAGCCATGCCGCCCGGCTTCAGGCATTGGTAGAAGACTTGCTCCAGTTGTCGCGGATCGAATCGGGCAGACTGGAAATCCGTTTTCGTCCGTGTGCGCTCGACCGTCTTGCCCGGCAGGTAGCCGCCTCGTTCGAAGACCGTATGTTGCGCAAACGTCTCGTGTTGACGTTCGATTTTCCCACCCTCCCGTCTGTTTCGGGTGACGAAGAGCTGATCGAATTGGCGCTTTTCAATTTGTTGGACAATGCCGTCAAATACACGCCGGAAGGCGGTTCCATCGTGTTGATGGGATATCAGGAAGAGCGGGGGGTGGTTTTGACCGTAACCGATACGGGAGTGGGGATTCCGTCCGAGGCGCTGTCACGTATCTTCGAACGTTTTTTCCGGGTGGATCGATCTCGTTCACGGGAGGAAGGCGGGACTGGGTTGGGGCTGTCCATCGTGCGGCATACGATGGAGATGCTTCACGGGCGGGTATGGGTGGAAAGCGAACTGGGCGTGGGATCGACGTTTTTTATCGCGTTGCCCGTGTGGCGCGAGGAAACGGAAACGAGTGGTTGATTGTGGTGAACCCCTAAAACTGGACAGGATAGTAATTAAGAAGTAGATTATAGGGTATCTACTGGTTCGCACTGACTAAGATCTGTCCAAAAAAGGGGGGCACTACAGAGGCCTTCCCGCCACAGTACTGTCTTGAATACTGCAGCGAGCAAAAGTCATGCAGCCTTCGGCTACAGGGGCAATTACTCCCCGTAGCGTTCACCTGAGCGAAGTCGAATGCTTGCTGCGCGGGAGGCTTCAACCTGCTTGGACGACGGGCCAAACGACACATTCCGCTTGGAACTGTTTTTTGCAAACTCGGCATGGACCCCGAGTTGATAAAAAAATCGCCCCACTGCCATTGGCTATGCCATTACGGCGCTATCGCCGCGTAGATCTCCCTTATAACTGTCCGAACTATTGATATGAGGAGGTTTACCTCTACGAGTACGAAACGCTGGAAGAAGCCTTAAATCGCATCGGCTACTTCCTCGAAGAGGTGTATAATCAGAAACGGTTGCATTCGGCCATCGGCTACCGGCCCCCAGCCGAATATGAGCAGGCACTCAACCAAACCACCCTAACTTCACTTTTGGTCTCATTTATGGGGTGCACTCCACTTGCACCTCCAACTTTCTAACCTTAAACCTTGAACCTTTGAGCTTTCTAACTTTGAACCTTCTCTCTCGCCCCCACCATCTCCGTTAACGCCTCCTCAAACAACTCTCGAAGCCGCGACTCCGGTATCTGCAGATGGTGCGCATCCACCATCGCCTGTACTAAGTGCTCGCGGACCCGCGCTTCCCGGACCTGCTCCGTAAGCGTCATCCCTTGTTCAGTCACAAACGTGCCGTGACCCACACGGCTGCGCAGCAAGCCCTCGAGCTCCAGTTCCCGGTACGCACGGGCTACCGTGTTCGGGTTGATGACCAGGTCCTGGGCAAGCTGCCGGATCACCGGCAGCGCTTCGTGTGGCTCTAAATAGCCCATGGCGATTTGCGTTCTGATCTGTTCCTTGATCTGCATGTAAGGCGGTACCCCGCTGGAGGGGTCGATCTGAAAGGCGCGTAGCATGGTGTTTTTCCAGTGTGAAAGGTAGATCGTTAATTGTGGTTTGTTTTAGTAGGTTATTGTACTATGTAATTAATACAATAAAAG
>VGJU01000188.1 GCA_016867335.1 Candidatus Zixiibacteriota bacterium
ACATCTGGACCAAAGCCATACAGGAATACAATCGCAAATGTTATGCTTCCGATACGCTGTGGACCACTATCATCCCGCTACGAGACGGTGTGGCGGTAAGCGTAAAACTATAGGGGAACAAGCATGGATATCGTTTCCATCGGCGAATGCATGATCGAGATGTTTTGCGAAGGGTCGCTGTCCGAAAGCCGGACGTTTACCAAGACGTTTGCCGGAGACGCCATGAACATGCTCGTGGCTGCATCGCGTCTCGGCGCAAAAACGGGTTTTATCACGCATGTCGGCAACGACCCCTTCAAGTCCTTTCTGCTCGACGCGTGGACTGCCGAAGGAATAGACCTGACCTGCGCCACACCGCTTGACCGAAACAACGGGCTGTATTTTATCTCGCTTCTGCCCGGCGGAGAACGCGAATTTACCTACTACCGCGCCGGAAGTGCCGCCAGTTGTCTTTCGCCCGACGACATCGATCCGGCGTATATCGGGCGTTTCAAATTCGTGTACGCCAGCGGCATCTCGCAGGCGATATCGCCGTCCAGCCGAGCGGCGGTAAAAAAAGCATTCGAAATCGCCTGTGCGCAAGGAGTAAGGACCGTTTTCGACCCCAATCTCCGGCTCCGGCTGTGGTCGATAGAGGACGCCCGGCAGGCGCTGGAGGAAATTTTACCGTTTACCGACATTCTTCTGCCCGGCGCGCCCGATGAAATCGAGCAATTTCTTGGCGTGCGTGACCCTGAAGCGGCGATCCGGATCGTGCAGGACCGGGGGATCGAAACCGTAGCAGTCAAATGCGGAAGCGAAGGTGTGGCGCTGGGTGCCGAAGGAAAGATTACGTGCGTTCCCGCGTACCGTCCGGAAACGGTCGTCGATACCTCCGGAGCGGGAGACGCCTTTAACGGCGGGTTTCTCTACGGTCTTTCCACCGGTATGACACCTGTGGAGGCGGCCCGGCTGGGCACGGTCATCGCAGGGCTTAAAGTGCGGGGGCGTGGTGCAGTTTTTTCACTGCCCCGACGCGAAGAGGTGTTTGAAAGGATGAGGTAGGAAGTAGAAATTCAGTCTGTTCGGGCACGGGAAGCCGATTGTCAGCCACCGTGGGAACGGGAGGCGTAACGGATCAGGTTTCGACCCGTCCCTCTTGTCCCGGAGACGGAGCGTCTGGGGAGGACGCTGTTTTCTTTTCTTCCTGCATCTCGCCGATCAGCTTGGATACGCGCTCGTGCAGGACATCCGCCTTGCGGCCTATATCCTCCATCTCGTCGAGAAGCTGTTCGAACTCGCGGTCGCTCATCTTGGGTTCGAAAAGCGGACAGGTAAGCAATTTGACGGCAACCGTCTGTTTGCACGTTTTCATACATCGTGCGCAAAGCGGATGAAAGGTGTTTTTATTGGGTTTCGGCATTGGGGCATCCTGACTGCGGGCTACCGATCGAGTAAACGTGGAGTATGGTGGGGCATGATCCACCTGTCAACGGGAAAACAAAACGATGCAGGACGAATGGTATAAACACGCCTTCCGGCTGGATTATCTGCGGGTATATCCGCATCGGAACGACGAGGAAGCGCGTCGACAGATCGATTTTTTGGAACATACCGCCGGGTGCCGCCCTCCGCTAAACGTGCTCGATCTCGGTTGCGGAGACGGTCGTCATTCGCTGGAGATGGCACGACGTGGCTACACGGTGACCGGTCTCGATCTCTCGGAGGAACTGTTGACGCGCGCGCGCGAACGCGCGGACGACGCCGGGCTTACCCTCGTCTTCCGACAGGGTGACATGCGCGAAATACCCTACATGCAAGCGTTCGATCTGGTGGTCAACTTTTTTACCAGCTTTGGCTATTTTGCTACGGACACGGAAAATGCGCGGGTACTGCACGCCATCGCCCGCAGTCTGCGTCCCGGCGGACGATTTCTGATGGACTATCTAAACCGGTCCAGCGTCCTGCGCACGCTGGTAGCGCACGATATAAAAAGTCTGGACGGTCTGCGTATCGAACAATGTCGGTGGGTTTCGGGAGATCCCGACCGACCCGGCGATCCGGTGCGGATCAACAAGCGGGTGACCATAGAGGACGCGCAAGGAAGACGCGACTGCGAGGAGTCGGTGCGGATGTTTACCCTGACCGAACTCGAAACGCTTTTGAACGCCGCCGGGCTTGTCATC
The DNA here is from genome assembly GCA_016867335.1 of Candidatus Zixiibacteriota bacterium. Classification (GTDB taxonomy): domain Bacteria; phylum JAAXHH01; class JAAXHH01; order JAAXHH01; family JAAXHH01; genus VGJU01. Next base: position 2,166 of record VGJU01000188.1, read on the forward strand.
TCTCGGACCTTTGGCGATTTTGACGGACGTCCCGCCGCAGACGATGCGCCAAGACTGATTCTTATCGGAACCGCCAACGACGGAAGATAGTTTCTTTACCCTTCCAACTTCCGGCTTCTCTTTATGCCCATTATCACCCTACTGACAGATTTTGGCGGCCGAGACGGCTTTGTCGGCGCGATGAAGGGGGTCATCCTCGACATTTGCCCGGAGGCTGTCATCGTGGATATCTCGCACGATATAGCCCCGCAGGACATACGCGAAGGCGCGTTTGTCCTGCGCAATGCCTGCCCCTATTTTCCGGATGGAACCATACATGTGGCCGTAGTGGATCCCGGCGTAGGGAGCCACCGCCGCGCTATCGTCGTCGAGACATCCCGGCATCTCTTCGTAGGGCCGGACAACGGGATTTTTGCCTATGTGTACCGGATGGAAAAAGACTTTCGTGTCACGCGCATCGCCCATTCGGATTTTATGCTTCCGACCGTAAGCCGTACCTTTCACGGACGCGATGTCTTTGCGCCGATCGCGGCACATCTGGCCAATGGAGTCGGACCGAAGGACATCGGCCCCCCGGTGATCGACTGCGATCTGGGAAATATACCGGAACCCCTATACCGTTCGGATGGCATCCTTGGTCATGTCATCCACCTTGACCGGTTTGGTAATATCATCACCGATATTTCCGAAGACGATCTGCTCCGGATCGCTACCGGGCGGTCTTTGTGTATCGAGGTAGGTCGGGCGACGCTTGACAGACTTTCGGTTGCATACGCGGATGTTGCGGACGGAGAACCGTTGGCGTTGGTAAACAGCGCCGGTCTTTTGGAAGTCGCGGTCCGTGACGGCGACGCCGCCCGCCAAATAGGTGTAAAACGTGGTGATGACGTGACGGTCACATGCGTGGGGTGAACAGGACAGCAAGCGCAACTCGGCAGTTTGTTGTTGCAAGGTCGCTCGCGACGAGGTTTCCTGCTATTCGGCGGCGTGGGCTGAGCGTAAATCGGCAAATATCGTGTGGATGCGCAGATCGGCGATACGGGAGAAATGGCGCACATTTCCTGTCACCAATTCGAGACGATGCCAGATCGCCGTCGCGGCGATCTGGATATCGGCATCCATCAGGGTCTGGCCAGAGCCGATCCGTTCAGCCCTGAGGCGTCCGAAGATTTTGGCGACTGCACCATCATAGGGTAACACGGTAATGGCAGGTAGAACCCGAGTTTCAATCTGAGCAAGATGACGATCTTTAATCGGAGAGCGAAACGCGCCCTGATAGAGTTCGCCCAAGACAATGGCAGAGGTGTACGGGTCTTCTCGGCTGACGGTCCGCAGCCACGCCAGATAGCTGGGAAGGGGTTGTTTACGCAGAGGCTCGGAGAGGGCGTCGGTATCGAAAAGGAAAGACATGGCATGTTAATCCAGACGAATCGGTCGGCGCTTATCCGAGCGTTTAACCTGACGAATCAGATCGACCTGTTCATCCGAGCCTTCCCAGCCTCCGGCCAGCCCGGCCAGTCCGGCTTCTGGCCCTGCTTTACGCAAGCGTTCCAGATGTTCCATGTCCTGGGTCGCCACAAGCGCAGCTACGGGTTTTCCGTGTCGGGTAATGACAACAGATCGTCCTTGTTCGGCTTCTCGGACACATTCAGCCAATTGCGCTTTGGCTAAAGCTAACGATATCGTTTTACCCATAGCCCTCTCCCTGCGTAATTAGCACGTCTTAAACGTTAAAACCGGTTACAATATAGACTATTTTAACCAGGATATATTGCGCGTGGCTATAATAGAAAGTGATTAATCTTGGGTTAAATAGGGTCCGCTCTGGTATTTCGGATAGGCTAAAACCCCACAAACCCGCCGCACACGGGTATGCACTGACCCGTCACATAGTCCGACAGATCGGTCACGAGAAATTCCACCACCCTGGCGCAGTCCTCCGGTACGCCGAGACGACGCAGCGGAATCCGGGCTTCCAGCGCTTCGCGAACCTGTGGCTCGCCACGGCCTCCGGCGATGGCGCGTGACGACAGGATAAATCCCGGCGCGATGCAGTTTACATTCACGCCAAATGGCCCTAACTCGGCGGCGAGCACGCGGGTATACTGAATGACACCCGCCTTGGCGACTTTGTAGGGCATACCGCCGCCGTCCCCACCCGACCACATCCCCGCCTGTGAAGCGACGTTGACGATACGTCCGTTCCGGGCCTCCTTCATCGCGCCGCTCACCGCCTGACAGCAAAAAACGGTTCCTGTAAGGTTGATGTCCATGATAAACCGATAGTGCGCCTCGTGCGCTCCGGAGGCGGTCCCCGGACGGTCTTCGGGATGCCGGAGCGCGCCGCCCGCGTTGTTGACCAGAATGTCTATGCGTCCCCATGTGGCAAGGACGCGGTCTACCATCGCCTCTACCGCTGTCTTTTGCGTAACGTCCGCCTCGATGCCGAGCGAACGCCGTCCGAGCGCGGTGATCTCGTCCATCACGGTCGGGGCGGACAATGTCTCGCCGCACTCCTGTGCCGCGTTGAGATCGATGTCGTTGACGACCACAGCCGCGCCAAGCCGGGCAAGATGTAGCGCGTATGCGCGTCCCAGACCGCGTCCGGCTCCGGTTACCAGCGCCGTTTTGCCTTTGAGTTTCATAAAAAACCCCTATGAAAAGCGTCAAGTGCGAAGGGACGGGTTATCGTCATCGCGGGAGTGTCTCGCCACGAAGGTGGCCCGAATGCCCTTGACAGAAACTGCGGTAAAAGTGATAATCGGGGCAATGCGTGTACATCACTTTTTTGTAGTAGCCCTTTCCTATAAGCCGACATCGCGGAAAATCCGCCGAGATCGAAGAATAGCTTAATCGTTTGATATAGGAGTTTTGACATGTCCTCACTGAAAGACAAGGTAATCGTAGTTACCGGTGCGGCAAGCGGCATCGGACAGGCTGCCGCTTTTTGTTGCGCCGCCGGAGGCGGCAAGATCGTCGCCGCTGACATCGACGAGGCGGGTCTGGGGCGCACGGCCGCCCGTATCGGGGCCGACGGGGGAAACGCTACGACCGTCCGGGTGGATATCGCCAACGAAGCACAGGTTCGGCGTGTGATGGAGACGGCGATGGAGACACATGGCCGGATAGACGCGCTGATCAACTGCGCGGGGGTGTTGGAAGGTCCGTTTGTCTCTCTGGACGAATTTGAAGAAACCACTTGGGATCGGGTGATCGACATCAACCTAAAGGGTTCGTTTTTTGCCGCCAAACATGCGGCAACCTTTATGAAGCGGCAGGGGGGCGGTGTGATCATCCTGATCGCCTCCGGGGCGGGAGTGCATGGTGGAAGCTCATCGGTCGCCTACGGCTCCAGCAAGGGCGGCGTCCACGGTCTTTCGCTGGTTTTGGCCGGTCAGCTTGCCGCATCGGGTATACGGGTTCATGCCGTATGTCCGGGCGGCATTTCCACGCCTCTGAAACTAAGCGTGATCGCCGCCGAGGCGCGGCTTTCGGGAAAGACGGAAAGCCAAGCGCTCCAAGAGGCATCTCAATATCTGGGCGACCCGGAAGGGGTAGGTCGAATCCTCGCCTTTTTGGCCTCTCCTGACGCCGACTATGTGCGCGGCACGGTTTCTACCCGGTAAAGGCTACCCATACAATGATCGACAAGGTGTTGCTCGCGCAATGCCGCAAGGCGCTTTTAAAACGGCGCGCCAGTCTGCTGGAACTGCTGGCCGCCGAAGTCGATCTGTCGCCCTTTTTAGAACCGCCTCAGGCGGCACGTTGGCTATACGCTATCTTTTTGCTTATCCTACGCCGTCTTCATCGAAAAAATAGCCTTCTGCTCGACAGAACGATTGCCAAATCGACGGGGCATCCGGCCTATCGACAGGCTTCGGTCCAGTCGCTTCTCATTGCCATGACCGCGCTCGGTCTGAGCCGTCGTCTGTTCGAGTGGCTCGACCGTGAAGCCCATGTAGACGCCGCCGTGTTGCAAAAACTTTCCACCGCATTGCATACCGAAATCGAACAAGTCCGTATTCAGTTGATTACCGCTTATGTAGATGCCACCGAATATCAGCTTAAAAAACACGAACACTATATGGAGGCCATCATTACCGGTTCGGCGGACGCCATCATCACGCTGGACCATGAATATATCATCTCGTCGTGGAATCAGGGCGCCGAAGCGATCTACGGGTATCGAGCCGAAGCGATCATCGGAAGCCCTATCACCGTGCTGATACCGACGGAATTACGGCATGAGATGGACGAGATTCACGCTAGGCTCCAGACAAAAGGCGTGATCAAAAACTTCGAGACGATCCGGCTTACGCGGGACGGGCGACGGATCAACGTGGCGCTTACGGCTACCCGCATTCGGGACGCGGACGGCAAACCCAACGGCATCGTCTCGGTCATCGTACGGGACATTACCGAGCAGAAAGAGATGGCGCAGCGTCTCGAACGCAAGATCAACGGGCTTTTTATCATCAACGAGATCGGCCGGGCTTTGTCGCACACGACCGACCTCAACGAAATTCTCTACATCGTGCTGGTGGGGGTCACCGCAGGACAGGCGCTCAAATTCAACCGGGCTTTTCTTTTTCTGCTCGACGACGAACGCACGCATTTGCAGGGCCGCATGGCGATCGGACCGTCCAGTCCGGAAGAGGCCGGATGGATATGGACCGATCTTGCGGCGCGGGATCTGACGCTCAACGACATTTTGCGGCTTTATCGCGTCGAAACGCTCGAACAGGATACGCAAGTCAACGATGTGGTGCGCCGTATCGCCGTTTCTCTGACGGAGACCGATCACGTGCTGGTGCAAGCGATGACGTCTTGCGCTTCGCTGCTTGTGGAAGATGCTTCCACGCATCCCGGTGTACCGGAGTCGTTTTCCGCGCTGATCGGCGCCCGGTCTTTTGCGGTGGTTCCGTTGCATTCGCAGGAGCCGTTTGGCGTTCTGCTGGCGGACAACCTGATCACAGGAAAACCCATTCTTGCCGAAGATATCGAGTTGCTGGAGATATTTGCCCAGCAGGCCAGCGCAACGATAGAAAATTCGTTTCTGTACGATGTGCTGGCGGGTAAGGTACGGGCGCTCGAAGAAGCCAACAACAATCTGCGGCTGTATCAGGAAAAACTGCTCCATGCCGGACGGCTGGCGGCCATGGGAGAGATTACCGCTACGGTCGCGCATGAAATCCGCAACCCGCTGGCGGCCATGGGCGGATTTGCCCGGACACTCCTCCGTCAACTGCCGCCCGACTCGCCGCATCGGGAAACGCTGGAAATCATCATCCGGGAGGGGATGCGGCTCGAAGGACTGGTCACCGAACTGCTCGATCTTGCGCGCCCCACGCAGATTCAGACCGAACCGCACGACGTCAACCGGCTTATCCTTGAATGTCTGCAAATCCTCTCGCGGGATTTCCGAAACCGGCGTGTACGGGTCGAAAAACATCTTCAGCCCGATCTGCCGCATATTCCACTGGCTGCGGACCCTATGAAACAGGTGTTGCTCAACTTGCTCAACAACGCCGCTATCGCTATCGATCGCGAGGGGTGTATCACTATAAAGACCAAGGCTGTAGGCACTTCGCATCTGGAAATTGTCATTCACGATACAGGCAGGGGCATTCCGGAAGAGCATTTGGACCACATTTTCGAGCCTTTTTTTACCACCCGGCCCGGCGGCTCCGGTCTGGGATT
>VGJU01000189.1 GCA_016867335.1 Candidatus Zixiibacteriota bacterium
GAACAGCAGACGGATAAACTGGTTGGCTATTCGGTTGATCAGGAGTTTGTGCAAAGGATAGTCTATCACTCGGCTGCCCCGGACAAAGCGCGAGCCGAACACGCAGTCGTAGCCTTCTTGGAGTTTACGATAGTATACGACGATGTCGCCGGGATCGTCGGAGGCGTCCGCCATCACGATTACCACGGCATCCCCCTCCATCGCGGCCAACCCTTTGCGTATCGCAAACCCAAAACCGTTGGGGGGCGTATTGGCTACGAGTCGAATCCGCGGGTCTTTTCCCTGAAGTCCCGTAACGATTTCTGCGGTGCGGTCGCGGCTGTTGTCGTTGACGACCACGATTTCATGATCTATCCCTGCCGCCGCGACCTTCTCCGAAATCGCTCGGATCGTCTCTTCGATACTGCCTTCTTCGTTGTGCGCCGGAATGACGATGGATAGTTTCATAACGCCGCCGGGCTAATCCAGCCGGATCCGGACCGCATAGTCTTCCACACGGCGACCGGAGTACGCGATCATTTCGCCGATAAGCCCCATCGACACCAATTGAATCCCCAGTATCATAAGCAACACGCAGAACAGCAACAGGGGGCGCGTCCCTATACCGACCCCGCTAAGCCACAGATAGGTAAGATACAAACCGATAAAAAATCCGGCGCTGGCCGATAGCATCCCCAGCGAGCCAAACAGATGAAGCGGACGTCGTGTAAAGTTGGAAACAAAATAGACCGTCAACAGATCAAAAAAACCGTGTGTAAAACGCCCCAGTCCGAATTTGCTCTTGCCGTATTTACGGGGATGATGATGCACCGGACGTTCCCCGACGCGAAAACCGGACCAGTGTGCCAGCACGGGCAAGTAGCGATGTAGTTCGCCGTATACCGGGATGGTCTCTACCACTTCGCGGCGATAGGCTTTTAGCCCACAGTTGAAGTCGTGAAGACGAAGCCCGCTTACCATGCCCGTGACCCGGTTAAACAGCCGAGACGGTATCGTTTTGGTAACGAGGTCCTGCCGGTTTTGCTTCCACCCCGAAACCAGATCGTATCCTTCATCCAACTGACTGATCAAACCCGGAACCTCTTGCGGGTCGTCTTGCAAGTCGGCGTCCATCGTAACCACGACCCCACCCCGTGCCTCCGCAAACCCCACCGCAAGCGCGGCGGACTTGCCGTAGTTGCGCAGAAACTGAACCCCCCGCACCCGGTCGTCTTCCGATCGAAGCCGTCGAATCGTCTCGAACGATCCGTCACGGCTACCGTCGTCGATAAAGAGCAGTTCGAACGTCTTGCCGGTCGGTGCGAGCGCCGTTACAAGCTGACCGTAGAGTTCGGGAAGACTCTCGACTTCATTGTACAACGGAATTACGATCGAAAGGTCTGGAGCGCCGGAATCACGATCCGCTTTGCTCACGGGCTGTATCCTTGCTTAACTCCGGTACGGAAACCGGTTTGTGGGATGCGCGAGACGCGGGGCGGCGTTGAAGCGAAAACAATAGTCCGCCGGGCAGGCTGGACAGGACCGTAATGCCGTATAGCGTAAGGGAAAGGCCCAGCGCTTCGAAGGAGGGTTGGCCGATCCGGTCGAACAGAAAAACATATCCACCTTCGCGAAATCCAAGCGCGTTGATCGAAAAAGGAAACATGCTGACGATCCCGATCACGGGAACGAATACAGTAAAATACAGGGGATCGACACGGATGTGAAGCGCCTTTGCCGCACAGACATTCATAAGTACGATCAGTCCCTGAAACCCGATGGAAACGGCAAAATTGAGCGACAGCGCTTTGGGTTGCGCCCGGTACTGATACAGGATTTCATGAAACCGAGCGGCGCGTTCGCCGATATGAAATAGCGTTATGCGGTGAAAATGCCCCTTGAAATAGGCTACTGAGCGCCGACTGAAAAGAAAGGCGAATATAGCCAGCATGGCGATAAAAAGGGCAAGGGTGGCTGGAACAATATAGGTGTGTTCGAGACCGAGGGCAATCAGCAAGAGTCCGGTCAGCGCCAACATGACGATGGCGAAAAGCCCGACAAACCGTTCCATAAACACCGAAGCGAAGGCATCGATGCGGCTGCCTACGTCGGCGCGCGCGCTCAAGGCCCGCACCGCGTCTCCTCCGATGCTGGTCGGTAGAAAGTTGCTAAAAAAGTTGCCGATAAAATACAAACTCGTAGCGCGCGAAAACGACATCTGAATCCCCTGAGCCGCTACCAGCACCTTCCAACGATACGCTACCGCCCCCACCGAAAGCAAGTATGCACCGATAGCCAGCCCCAGCCATGTGGGGGCCGCCTGCTTGAGTATCGTGGCCACCCGCCCCATATCGGTGCGCCAGACCAGAAAAGTAAGCACGCCGAAACTCAGACCGTATTTTAACAGACTGCCGGTGCGGTTTTTCATGCGGCTCGAAACTCCTCTATCGTTTGTTCCAGCAAACGCAGGGTTTTTTCGGCGGTAGCCTCCCAAGTAAAACGGTCCGCCCATTGCGCCGCTTCCGTGGCGAGATGCTCGCGGAACGGTCGGTCCTGCAACACCCGGATCAGGGCGTCGGCCAGTGCTTCTATATCCCTCGGAGGCGTAAGAAGCCCTGTGCGCCCGTCTACGATGGCATCTTTCAGACCGGGGACACGGGTGGCCACCATCGGTGTATAACAGGCGTTGGCTTCGATGACGGTAAGCCCCCATCCTTCTTTCGAGGAAGGATAGACGCCGACCATCGCGCGCCGATACCATGCTACTTTTTCGGCGGTAGGCACAAATCCGGTAAATGTAACGGCGTCCTGTACGCCTGTCTTGCGAGCCAGCGTCTCCAGTGCCGAGCGATAGTCCCCATCCCCTACCACGACCAACCGGGCATTCGGCACGGCGGCGCGAATCCGAGGCATCGCCAAAATCGCATGATGCACGTTTTTGTAGCGTTTCAGCCGGCTTACGTACAGAATGATCGGTGCGGTCTTTTCGTGCAACCCACCGCGCTCCTGAAAACGGCTCCAGTCAAGTCCGCTATGCACCACGTCCATCCGATCGTCGGAGATGCCCATGTCGACCAACTCCTCCTTCGAGCTTTCGGAAATCGATTCGAACCGACAACGGCGATAGAACAACGGGATCAGCCGCTCCGTCAGGTAGACATAGCTGGCAAACACGGGGTTGGTTTCAAGAAAAACAGTTAATCCGAACAGATGATACAAAATGGCAAGAACGGGTTTGTCGATCTGGGAGGATAGAAAAAAGGGGATTTTGTTTAGCGCCTCCACGATGATGTCGTAGCGATTCTCGGCAAGATGCGATCTGTAAAAACCTGGAACCGTCAGGTTGAAAGTAAATTTTCCTCCATGCCGGACGACGTCGATTCCGTCTATACACTCTCTATGGGGCGCGCCGGGAAAGACGCTGCACAGCAAGGTCACGTCGTGACCGCCCTGCACGATCCGAGAAAACACCTCATGGACGTGCGCCTCCGCGCCGCCCGCTTCCGGATGGCGTATATCCCGCCAGTTGACGACCAGTATCCGCATGATAAAAAGACCGGAAGGGCTATCTTCTCAGTTCGGCAAGGGTGCGCAATAAGTTCGAATCGTTTGGAGCGATCGCACGCCATCGCTCCAGCGTCTCAAGCACTTTGGTCGTATCGCCCTTCAAGAAATACATACGCGCCAGGTGTTCATAGCCTTTGGGATACCGAGGATGCGCGGCAAGCCCCTTTTCTATCGTTTCGAATGCCTTGCTTTCCAGCCCATCTTTTCGGTAGGCGTCGGTCAGCCCGATATAACCGTCGAAGGTCCCGAAATTTTTGGCAAGATCCTCGGCAATCTGCGCCGATTTGTCGTACTGCTTTGCATCGGCGTAAAACTGTGCCAAAATCGTTCGCTCGAAAGGACCGTCGGTAATTTTGAGCGTCAGGTACTTTTCCATCTCCCGAATGGCCTGTTCCACCTCGCCGCGTTCCCAGCGCAGCACCGCCAGTTGCTGAAAAGCCGCCGCGTAATTTCTCAGCAGATTGGTCGTCTGTGCATCCTTGTACATGGTAGTGTCTGCAATCCCCCGGTATTTGTACACCGTCCACAGATTTTTGTGCGTCCGGTCCAAGTCCATCTGGTTGCGACCTTGGTTTTGCGTTACCCGGAACACCATCCCTTCCATACTGAGAAACTCTCTTAATCCCGCCTTGTTGTCGTCCGAAACCGTAACGGCAAAATATACAGGTCGTTTCCATTTGTTGGTATCGACAATGTGGATCACCATCTGGTCCTGCACCCGAAGATACCCGCGACCGTCGGGTAGTTGCCCCGCCTTGGGAACCACGATGGAAAGCCCGCCGACCGTCATCTGTTTGTCTTCCCATAGCCGGACGCCAAGCTGTTCTATCTCTCGATCACTAAAAGAGATGGGCACTTTGGGTTCGAGATTTTTAAGCTGTTTGATATACCAATCGGTGTTCAAGAGACTGAGGTTGACCACTCGGACATCTTTTCGGATGCCCTCCACTTCCTGCAAAAACCAGAGCGTGAACGTATCGTTGTCGCCGTTGGTAAACAAAATGGCGTCCTTGTCGCACGACTGAAGAATGTTGTACCCATAGTCGTACGGGATAAAATTGCCTTCGCGGGTGTGGGTAGGGTAGTGATAGGTCAGCGGAATGATGGGAAGGGTGAGCGAGAGCAGGGCGCCGCCCATAGCCAGTTTCTCGCCCGGCAGTTTCATCTGCTGAACCCAATCCTTAAGCTGGCTAAGCAATGCGGAAAGTCCGATCCCCATCAGTATCGCGGCATAGACAAAAGCCGGGGTAAAAAAGTAGTCGCGTTCGCGAACTTCTCGTTGTATGCCGCGCGTGCCGTCCGAAAAGTTCATGTACAGCACCAACCCGATACTACAAATGATGAACATGGCGGTCAAAAATAACGCGCTACGTCGATCTCGGTCCCAATGCGCGATCAGGCCAAGCCCCAACAAGAGTACCGGGAAAACCCAGAAGGGAAACTCCGGATGGCTGAACTGCCGCGAGAAAAACCGCCAGAACCCGATATGTTCGCCGTCACCGAACTGCGACGACAGGCTTCCCTTCCGTTCGAACATGGACGCCAGCATACTTTCTTGGCCGTATTGTTTGCGTTCGAGAAAACCCTCGAAGTTTTTCCAGTTGGAAGGATCGTTTTCGTTGATGATCGGCTGTTGCGCCGCGCGGATCGGGACATAGAAGTTGACGCTGTAGCCCGCCAGTCCCAGTGCCAGAATGATCGCCCAGAACTGCCACCGGTATCGCGTGGCGTCTTCCGATGTGGCTGAGATTAGCGCCAGCGCCAGACAGGTCAGAAACAGGGTTCCCATGAGCGTTCCGATTGTGACTTCGAATCCGCCGATGGCAAGCCCCGGTTTGGCGTTGTAGCCACCGGCCCCTTCCACGCCGAAAAACATGACGAGAACGGCCAGCACGATCGGCGCAAGAAAATAGGTCCACGGAATACGTCCCTTGAAGATCATCAATCCCAAGATGGTCAACGGCATCCCGATCAGAAATGGGTATATCGACGCTACGACGCTGGTCATGATCAGCCCCATAATGCCAAACAGGGCGATGATCTTGGCATTGCCCCCGACCGAGCGGTCCGTCCAGATGACACACAGAAACACCGCCGGGGCGACCAACAGGGAAAACATGTGTGCCGCAATACCGAGAAAAATCAGATAAGCGATCAAAAACAGATAGCGTTCGCTGCCCGCCTGTTCGTGCCGCTCGATCCAGACGAGCAGCAACAGGGTGCAGGCCGCGATGTTGAGCATGGACAGCGCATAGACTTCGGCTTCTACCGCGTTAAACCAGAAGGTGTCGGAAAACGCCAGCATCAGGGCGCCGGCGAGCGCTCCACAGTGGATGGTAAGCGCTTCGCCCCAAGCATACTTTGCGGTATCGCGTCCAAGCGTCATGGCTTTGACGGCCACGGCATAGACCGTTACGATGGTAAGCGCGCTAAAAAGACAGGAGGAAAAGTTGACTTGCCACGCGATATTGCCAAAAGGCAGAACCGAAAAAAGACGTCCCAGCAGGATATACAGCGGCGAACCGGGAGGGTGCGGGACGCCGAGGATATACGAGGCGGCGATAAACTCGCCTCCGTCCCAGAAAGGAACCGTTGGCGCTATGGTCTTGACATAGACGACAAGCGACGCCAGAAAACCGGCGATACCGCAAACGATATATAGAAGACGAAACGGATTCATCGGGTTACCTTCCCTGTCCGAGCCGGGCCGCAAGCATCTCCGGAAGTCCGGCCCGCCGCATTTTTTTCTGAGTGGTCTGTAGATCGTAGCAGACGCGCTTTATTTCGATCTCTCCCGTGTCGGTGTCGTAGACCACGTAAGCCGCCCTCGGATCGCCGTCGCGTGGCTGGCCTACGCTACCCGCGTTGACGATACAACGGCGTTCGAAACGTACCGGGCGATCCGACAGACGCACACGCCGACACCCGGTCTCGTGGGTGTGTTCAAAAAAGGCAGGTGTATGCGTATGACCGACAAAACAAACCCGTGTATCCTCCGGAAACGACCGAAACTCACTTGCCACCTGTTCGGGCGACAGAAGATACGGCCATCTTTCCGGATGAGACGGCGCGGCGTGAACGGCCAGCACCTCTCCATGCCGAAAAGTCAACGGGAGTTCGCTTAGATAATGACGCCCGGTGCGCGTCAGGCGTTGCATCGTCCAGAGCGCCGCTTCGGCCGCGTTGTGGTTAAAGGTCGCCAAGTCCAGTCGCCCTACGGCCGCATGATCGTGGTTGCCCGCAATGACTTCGGAGGTAAGAGACCAAATGCGTTCGAGACACTCGTTTGGGTCGGGGCCGTATCCTACGATATCGCCGAGACATACAAACACATCGATACGATCCGACGTCAGCGCCTCGATTGTCGCGTCGAGCGCTTCCAGATTGCCATGGACATCCGACAAAATACCGTACCGCACGGCGTCGTTCTCCACACCCTGTTCATGGCTTCCGCTCCGAAGCCGCCGTCTCGCTGGCGATGGCGTCCAAAATACCGTTTACAAAACGCCCCGACTGCTCCGTACTGTATTTTTTGGCCAGTTCTATGGCCTCGTTAATCGACACCGCCGCCGGGATATCCGGAAAGGCAAACAGCTCGCACGTACCCAGACGAAGAATGCAATCGTCCACCCGTGCCATACGCCTCAACTCCCAATTGCGTACGACGCTGGCAATACGCCGGTCGATCTCGTCTGCGTGCTGTTGCATTCTTTCCAGCAGGGTCAGGGCAAAATCGCGCGACGTCTCCGAGGCCAGTGCCCACCCCGGCAACTCGTCAAGCGTATCTATCGGGTTGCGTGCCCGCTGTGAAGCGCCGTACAGTGCCTGAAGCGCCAGTTCGCGCCCGCGTCGGCGCTGTCTGAGATCCGGCCTCATGGGTTATGCGTCCAACCGATTCATGACGTCGGCCATCTCGATCGCGGTCAACGCCGCTTCCCAGCCCTTGTTGCCCGCCTTGGTCCCCGCCCGTTCTATCGCTTGCTCGATCGTATCGGTCGTCAACACCCCGAACACCACAGGCACACCGGTCTGCAAAGCCGACAAAGCGATGCCTTTGGCGGTCTCCCCGGCCACATAGTCGAAATGCGCCGTAGCCCCGCGAATGACGCAACCCAGACAAATCACCGCATCGTAGCGCTTGCTTTCCGCAAGACGCCGTGCTACAACCGGAATCTCAAAGGCGCCCGGAACCCACACCACGTCGATCCCGTCCTCCGCTACCCCGTGA
>VGJU01000190.1 GCA_016867335.1 Candidatus Zixiibacteriota bacterium
AAACAGTCGGGCGATATCGTCAATCAGGTGGCGGACAACATGGGGCTTGTAGACGCCAGCAGTTTGGAGCAGCAAAAGATGATCGATAACGCGATGGTGCGGCACGGACAGTTTCATGAGATTTCCGTGCTCGATTCCGTCGGCCGGGAGCTTTTTACCACAAGACTGGGCGGCGCGCTTAGGAGCGAGCCACGTGCCGACATCGAGCGTCCTCAAAACGATACGCCGTCGGTGTCTCCCGTGTTTATCTCAGGCGACGGGCTTCCGGTCGTATCCATCACCACGGCGATCAAACGGTTGAACCAGGTAACGGGATATGTGACGGCTAGCGTCAACCTAAAGGATATGTGGGATCTGGTGGATAGCGTACGATTGGGTGCGGGACCGTCGGATGGGGGAGGATATGCCTACGTGGTGAGCGACAAGGGCCGGTTGATCGCTCACCCCGACCGAGAACGCGTATATCGTCAGGAAGATTTGAGTCTCAGCCCAATCGGAGCCTCGCTTTTGGAACGTAAAACGGGTACGCTCGTATATCACGGTAAGTATGGCGAAGTTTTTGCCGCTTTTGCCCCGATCGACCCGCCCGGTTGGAGCGTCGTCATCGAACAGCCCGTAGACGCCGCTTTTGCCCGTTCGCGCGAGATGAAGTGGGAAATCAGTCTTCTAATAGCGGTCAGCGCATTGACCGCCGCCGCGATCGGAATGTTCGTCGCGCGCAAGATCGCCCGCCCGATCGTCGGATTGGTCAGAGGCGTACAGTTGTTCGGACAGGGAACGCTAACCCATACGATCGATGTACCGGCCAACGGCGAGCTCAAAATGTTGGCCCAGGAGTTCAACAACATGGCACTCAAGCTTTCCGAAAAGGAAAGACAGCTCCAGCGCGCCGAAAGACTGGCTACTTTGAGCAAATTTGCGTCGATTTTGTCGCACGAGATACGCAACCCGCTCAATGCCATGGTGATCAACATGCAGTTGCTAAAACGGGAAATGGAAAAGCAAAGCGGACAAACGGGCAAGCCGCACCGTTCCTTCGAGCGGGTAATGTCCGAAATTCGGCGTATTGACGGGCTGGTCGAGCATTTTCTGACCTATGCCCGCCCCCCCGCCTTGACTCTTTTCGAACATAACATAAACAATATAGTAGCGGAAGTCGTAGACATCCACCGCGCTGCCGCGCTCGAACGGTCGATCCGCATAGAAACGTATTTCGAAACCCCGCGGATACTCGTTCGGATAGACGCTGACCGGATCAAACAGGTTTTCCTGAATCTTATGCTTAACGCATTTGACGCGATGGAGCAGGGTGGAACACTGGTCATACGGACGCGATTGCAGGAAATCGAATCCACGGGGAGCCTTCAGGAAACGCTGACCGCTCGCAGACCGTATGCGACCGTCGTATTTCACGACACGGGGTGCGGTATTTTTCCGGAACACATAAGCCGTATCTTCGAGGTGTATTATACGTCGAAATCTACAGGAACCGGACTTGGACTGCCGATCGCGCAACAGATTGTTGAAAAACACGGTGGAAAAATTGACGCGACCAGCACCTTGGGTCAGGGTTCCACGTTTACGGTCTGGCTCCCGGCGTTTGTAGCTCCGGTGACCGGAAAGCGAACAAAAGAGCGGAATACTCCGCTGGTCACCCCATAGGAAGGTTTATGGCGCATATTCTTATTGCCGAAGACGACCGCCACACGCTTGACGGCCTTTCCGAGCTTCTTACGGATGAAGGGCATTTCGTAACGGGCGTAAGCAACGGACAGCAAGCGGTCGATCTGGTGCAACAACAGAAATTCGATGTACTGCTGACCGATATGAAAATGCCGCGGATAAACGGTATGGAACTGATCAAAAAGGTCCATGCCGTATCTCCCGAAACGCATATCATCATGATGACCGCCTTTGCCACAGTGGAGACTGCGGTCAAGGCGATGCGCGACGGGGCGTATTCCTATCTCACCAAACCGGTCGATTTCGGCGAACTGCTCGCTACGCTCGGGGGCGCGCTTAATGAGACGGCCCTGCCTGCGCGTTCCGGAGGCGGCCAGACCATATCCGCGCCCGAACCGGTAATTATCGGCAACAGCCCGAAAATTCGTGAGATTTTCGACCGGATCGACCGGGTGGCCCGCGCCAACGCTACGGTCCTGATTCGGGGCGAAAGCGGTACGGGCAAAGAATTGGTGGCGCGGGCGATTCACTCAAGAAGCCTGAGAGCCGATAAGACGATGGTGGACGTCAGTTGCGCCTCCATACCGGAAAACCTCTTGGAAAGCGAACTGTTCGGTACCGAGAAAGGCGCGTATACCGGCGCGCTGAGCACAACCCGGAAAGGGTATTTCGAACGCGCGGATGGCGGCACGATCTTTCTGGACGAAATCGGAGAAATCAGTCCTTCCGTGCAGGTCAAGTTGCTCCGCGTGCTTCAGGAGCGCCGTTTCGAACGTCTCGGCGGAACCCGTCCGCTTACGGTGGACGTACGCGTGATCGCCGCCACCAACCGCGACCTGGAAGAGGCGGTCCGCACAGGTCGCTATCGCCAGGATCTGTTTTATCGGTTAAATGTCATCCCCATCGTCGTTTCTCCGCTACGCGAACGACGGGAAGACATCCCCGCACTGATCGATTATTTTATCGGCAAATACTGTCACGAAAACGGCATGGATATAAAACGCATGACCGACGAGGCGCTTGCCTTATGCCGCGACCACGACTGGCCGGGCAATGTGCGTGAACTGGAAAACGCGATAGAAAGCGCCGTGGTGATCAGCGAGGGCGATCTGATCCGAGCTGAGGATCTGATCAATCTGCCTAGCACCGGTATTGCGTTCGAAGTACCCGAAGACGATGCGCTGCTTACGCTTGCGGATACCAAAGGACTTGCCGAAAAGGCTTTGTTGCAGAAAACACTCGAAGAGGTAGGGGGCAACCGAACCAAGGCAGCACGGCTTTTGGGTGTTACGGTACGGACGATCCATTACAAACTCAAACGATATGGACTTCAATGAAAAGTTTTTCATATCCGATTGAAAAAAGTTGCCCCATCTTCCGTATCCGTAGAGTACGATTTGTATTTTCAGTATCGTTATTATAAAATAATGCCATTATCAAAACCCATTCGACCTTCCCCGCGTCTCATGGCATGCTAATTGCTTTTCGTGGTTTCCGTACTCCGTAACGATTCGTATCCGGAACATTCCGTTCGTCGTCACGTACCGCTTTTTTTCGGTTTGTCTATGCGCTTCTTATCCTCTTTGGCGACATCGTTTCCGTATGCGGCCCCGATCATGGGGAGCGGGATTTTTCTTTTCTGTCTGCTGGCCCCGGCGCTTGGCTATGGCATGACTGGAAAAATCGCCGGTACGGTCGTCGATCAGACTTCGCGTGATCCCCTACCCGGTGTCACGGTACGGGTTTCAGGGATCGAGCTTGTTGCCGTCACCGGCCCCAAAGGAGAGTATTTCATCCTCAACATTCCTATCGGTACGTACGATGTAGAGGCGCGTATGATAGGCTATTTGCCGGTACAGATAGCACGGATATCCGTCAGCACGGACCTTACCACACGGGCGGATTTCACCCTGCAGACCACTGTAATCGATGTAAAGGATCCGGTCGAGGTAAGCGGTGCGCGCCCCATGATACGCCCGGACCTGACTGCGTCGAGCGAGGCGCTGACGGCCCGTGAGATCGTCTCGCTACCGGTGACGGATATTTCTGAACTTATCATGATGCAGACGGGTGTGGTCCGGGATGCGGAAGGTGGGTTACACGTACGCGGCGGACGGAGTGACGAAATCGCCTACTACGTAGACGGAGCTTCCTCACAGGATCCGTTGCTGGGCGGGCTCGGTTCGCATATTCAGTTGGACACGATAGAGGAATTGGTAGTCAACCGAGGTGGTTTCGATGCGCAGTACGGCGAGGCGATGTCGGGTGTCGTAAATATCGTCACACGCGATGGCGGCGAGAAACTGGCGGGGCGTCTGCGCGGCATGGCTTTGCTCCAACCGCAGTACGGTGTGGAGACGGGGCGATACGATCGGCGTATGTTCGGGCGTGGCGGGCGGATCGAAGGCGGTTTGAGCGGCGCACTTCCGAAAACGAAAAACCGATTAACTTTTCTCGTTTCGGCCCAACGCATGGTAGACGGACTGCACTTGCCGCACCACGAACGCATCTTGACAACCACGGCGGCTAATTTAGTCTACAAGCCTACTCCAACGCTCAAATTCAAACTCAGCGGTCATTACGCACGCCGTAGACAGGAGCTATACGACCACCGGGACGAAAGAGGGCTTTCCTACGATTTTAATCTGAACGGTCTTCCCGAACGGCGTGATCACAGCTATGCGATAAATTTGTCCATCAGCCAGGCGTTGTCGCCCAGCACGTTTTATACGGCCCGACTGTATCGTTATACCACCCATTCCAAATTGGCCCCCAGTGTGTTGTTCGACCGACACTGGCGCTCTTGGCCGGGGTACGAGGAAGACGGCGGCGGGCGCTACACCGGGTTTATCTACGAAACCAATCTACAACATTCGGGCCGATATGAAAATCTCCCGTTTACCACGGGCGACGATTATGTGCCGCTTTTCCGGAAAGCCGGAACCACTTACTACGGAGTACGTTTTGATATCAATACGCAGATCGGGTTTCGCAACCAAATTCGTGCCGGTCTGGAAACGCATTGGTATCGACTGAAATGGGATGAAAAATCGTTTCTCCAACCCGTACCGCAGGGACAAGACTATGCGGCCAATCCCGTAGAAGGTTCTCTATACCTTCAGGATAAAACGGAATTAGGGCGTTTTATCCTGAACAACGGTATTCGAGTAGACTACTTCGACACCGGTCAGCGGTTTTTTGTCAACCTTCCTACCGGTCAGACGGAAATCCGCAACAGCCCGACCAAAATTCGCATCAGTCCGCGTCTTGGGTTTTCGTATCAGCTTACTACACGGGCGTTGGCTCGATTTAGCTATGGCTACTTCTACCAGCCCCCCGAATTCAGGTTGGCCTACGAGAACCTGCTTAACGAAGCGGTCGGCACGGCGCCCGTCGGGAACCCGAATCTCGACCCTCAAAAGACGGTTGCCTTCGAGACGGGGTTGGAGTATGCCTTTGGCGACCATTGGCGTGCGACGGCGACGTGGTCCTCCAAACGCATCACCCATTTGACGGCCACTACCCAAGTGCGTTATCCGGGCGGCTCGTATACGCTGTTTACCAATGCCGATTTCGGATCGGTCCAGAGTTTGGAATTTTCGCTCAAACGCCACGTATCACGGATGATCTCCGGCGTGTTGAACTATGCCTACTCTTCGGCTTCGGGCAGTGCCTCGGAAACCTACAAGTCCCGGTCTGCGCTAAAACCGACGGCAAAGGCAACGGTCTCCGGTTCCGACGACCTTGCTTTTCCCCTGTCATTCGATCAGCGGCATACGCTGACCGCCATGCTTACTTTTACGACGCCCGAAAACTGGAAAGCAGGATTTATCGGTCGCACGTTGCAACATACCGGGCTGACGCTGGTCGGTCACTACGGAAGCGGGTTGCCGTTTACCCCGACCAACGCCGTTGGTGAAGCCATCGATCCGACCCCCAACTCGCGCCGTTTGCCTGCCAGAATTAACATAGACACGCATCTGGTGCGGCGTTTTCGGCACGGACGGACAAGCTACGCCTTTATCCTCGAAGTCCGCAACTTGTTCAACCGCCGCAATATCATCGACGTCTATCCCAACACCGGCAGCCCGACCGACGATGGCTACACACTGGAAAATTTTTCAAATCAAACCCGCACCTTTACCGAACTGCGCCGCCTTTTGAGTCTCGATCCTCAGCATTTCACCCCACCGCGAGAATTTCGTTTCGGTCTCGAAACCCAATTCTGATCCTACTTCCGGCTACTTCAGTGGTTTGGCGCGTTGGACAAGCTGAAGTGGTGCACCTTCCGGGTCGCGGAAAAACACCAGCATATTTTCTCCCATTTTCGCTGGCGGACCTTCAAACGTGACCCCTTTGGCCTGCAGCGCCTCCACCGCGGCGTAGATGTCGTCTACATCAAAGGCGATATGCACATGCGCGGTGGAAATACCACCGAGTTTGGTGGCGTTGGCCGCCGGCATGGGGATGATTTCGATCAGACCGGTTCCGGCAGGATCCTTGACAAAATAAAAATTTACGCCGTGTGTCGGATTCAGCGCTTTGAAAACCACCTCGAAACCCAGGGCATTGCAAAACCATTGCGCCGCCGCATCGGTATCCCGGTATGCTATCGCGACATGTTCCAATGAACGTACTTTGAACATCGGACCTCTCCTTTCGGGGTAAAGGTAATAAAACGCGAAAAAACGACCCGGTTATGCTATCTGGGTCAACTTGAGCATGCCGGTCCACGCATCCGCCTGCACGGCTTTTACGGCGATTTCATCCTCCGCCGTCAGTGGCCCGGATGGCGTCATGGAAGCCCGAACACCATATTCCGTAAGCTCCAGCACCACCTCTCGGTCTCGAACCTCAAGAACGACACAGGGAATTCGCAGACCGGGCATTTCGTCCACATATCTGAGCAACCAATACCATTCCCGCCGCGCCAGAAGACGATTCAACTCTCTGGTCCGTTCTTGATACGAAATCTCGTCAAGCAGTGCCGAACGGTTGTATGGAATCGGTTCTTCTCTCAGATGTGCCGTCAACTGTCGCTGCAAAACAAGATCCGCGTACCGACGGATAGGAGAGGTGATCTGGCAATACAGCCTTTCTCCAAGCGTCGCATGCGGGTTGGGATCAAGACTCAGTTCGGCGGGTTTGAGTTGGCGCAGGAACAGGTAGCGTTTGACGCTCTCGTGGACGACGTTGTCCACAGTTTTGAGTGCTGGTTCCGCCTGCCTTCTATACATCGCCGGGATGCCGTGATCCGCAAAATACCGCGCCGCCGCCGCGTTGGTGTATATCATCATCTCGGAGACGATGTGCTCGGCGGTCGATGTCCCGGAGCGTCGGCGAAACTCGATGTGTTTTTCGGCATCCACCCGGATGGCAACCTCGTTGCGGTCCAGTTCTATCGCCCCTCTGTCTACCCGCTGGGCGTAAACCACGTCGACAAACTGGGAAAGCGTCTGGAGCGCCTCCGAAAGCGGGTGAGGGTCACCGGACAGAATTTGGTCCGCCGCGTCATAGGACAGCTTGAATCGGTTTACGATCACTGACCGCACGATGCGGATGTCCTGCACATTCAACTGTCGGTCGAGGGTATACAGAAAACTGACGGCGCAACGCCGTTGACTTTCCAGCAGGCTACATAAACCCTGTGAGAGAACCTCCGGCAACATGGGAATCTTACGTTCGGGCAGATACAAGGTCATCAGTCGGCGACGGGCTTCTTTTTCCACCTCCGTACCGATGGGCACTATGGCCGTCACATCGGCGATATGTACCCCGATACATAATCCTTCGTCCGTCGCTTCGACCGACAGCGCATCGTCCACGTCGAGCGTCGCCGCATCGTCGATGGAGAACACCGCCATGTGGGTGAGGTTCAGACGCGCCGACTCATCCGGCGTAAAACCCTCGGCTTCGCGTAGCGTTTCCTCTTCGAAGTCCACGGGCACATCGGCGCGAATCAACTCCAAGTGCGCGTCTTCGTCCCAAATACCTTTGGCGACGAGAAGAGAAAACCCGTAGCGGCGTAAGTCACCCACGGTATCGCCTTTTATTTCTCGAAGCAGACTGAGTGCCT
>VGJU01000191.1 GCA_016867335.1 Candidatus Zixiibacteriota bacterium
CGGAAAAAGACATGGGGTACCCGTTGGGGTTTGCTTTTTGGCATAGGAGACGCTAATGACTGGACCATCGCACAACGGATCGGGTAGCTCCGGTATTTCGGGCGAGATTTTTGGCGGGTTGGCGGCGATGCTGGTCGCCATGCCGTCGGCGATTGCCTTCGGGCTTGTCGTCTATGCGCCGCTGGGCGGGGATGCGGCGGCGGCGGGGGCGCTGGCCGGCATTATCGGCGCGATCGTATTGGGGATCGTCGCCCCGCTCTTTGGCGGCGCACCCGGCATTATCACCGCGCCCTGCGCCCCCGCCGCGGCCGTGATGGGTGCCCTCGCGGCTCACCTGGCCGCCGGCGGTCCCGAAAACCCCGACCTGGCGATCATCCAAGTACTCCTGATGCTTACCGCACTGCTGTCGGGTGGTCTGCAACTGTTGTACGGTCTTCTCGGCGGCGGAAGCATCATCAAGTTTATCCCGTATCCTGTGGTGGCCGGCTATCTGAGCGGTGTGGGCATCCTTATCTTTACCGGACAACTTCCCAAATTTCTCGGTACACCCAAGGGAACCCGATTTTTTGATGCGATTGCCCGACCCGACCTGTGGCAGACCACCGCCATTGCGGTAGGCATCGTCGCCATAGTGGGCATGGTATTCTCAAAAAAAATTACTCGAACAGTGCCCGCGCCGATCATCGCGCTTCTATGCGGTGTAGCGGCCTATTTCGGTCTTTCACCGCTCTATCCGGACCTGCTGGCACTGGAACACAACCCGTTTGTCATCGGCGCCATCGCTTCGGGAAGCGGTCCGGGGTTTTTCGAAAGTCTGGCAAGCCGTCTTTCCGCCATCGGCAATTTGGATACAAAAACGTTGGACCTCATTCTGATCCCCGCGCTGACGCTTTCGGTACTGCTCTCGGTGGATACGCTCAAAACCGGCGTGATTCTCGACGCGCTGACACGCCGCCAGCACAAGTCCAACCGCGAGCTGATCGGTCAAGGGATCGGCAATCTGGCTACGGCGGTCGCAGGCGGGATGCCGGGTGCCGGCACGATGGGGGCTACGCTGGTCAACGTCACCAGCGGCGGGCGTGACCGTCTTTCGGGCATCCTCAACGGCGTGTTTGCGTTGGTCGCCTTTCTCGCGCTCGGCAGTCTGATCGCATGGATACCCGTAGCCGCGCTTTCCGGCATCCTGATGGTCGTCGGGATCCGTATGATCGACCGTGAAACGTTTTATCTGATGCGCCAAAAAGCTACGCTGTTCGATTTTCTCGTGATTCTTGCCGTGGTGGTTACAGCGGTCGGGATGGACCTTATCACCGCGGCGGGGGTGGGTATTGGGTTTGCCATATTGCTCTTTCTTCGAGATCAGATACGCGGATCGGTCATTCATCGCAAACTTTGGGGCAACCGGATTTTCTCCAAAAAACGCCGTCCGCCTTCCGAGATGGCTATCTTGGAGCAGAAGGGAGAGAAAATCCTCATCGTCGAACTCGAAGGCCCGCTGTTTTTCGGCACGGCGGATCAACTGCTTTCCGAGATACAACCGTTGCTTGGCAATGTCCGGTATATGATTCTCAACATGAAGCGGGTGCGCTCGCTCGACTTTACCGCCGCGCACCGGCTCGAACAGATGGAAACCCAGTTGCACGAACAGGGCGGTTGTCTTATTCTGAGCGACCTACCCCGATTTATGTCCTCCGGAGAACGGTTTGAGGAATATCTTAGCCACGTAGGCATACTCGAAGAATTTACCACCACGCGGCTTTTTGGCGAAATGGATGAAGCCCTCGAATGGGCGGAAGATCGTACGCTGGAGATGGAAGGCGTAGTCCGACCGACCGACGGACACCCCCTCGATCTGTCCGAAATCCACATCCTGGCCCAGCTGAAACCCCAAGAAATCGAATGGCTTCGCCCGTGTGTGCGGAAAGTGGATTATCCCGGGGGAGAAAAAATTTTTTCGCGTGGAGATTCGGGCGACACGATGTATCTTATAGGAAAAGGAGAAGTACGAATTTCGCTTCCGTTAAGCGACGGAAAAATTCATCATCTGGTGACGTTCAACCGGGGCGACTTTTTTGGCGACATGTCGTTCTTGGACAACACCGTCCGGTCTGCGGACGCCATCGCCGCAACAGACTGCGAGTTGTACGGAATTTCCCGCATTGCGTTTAACGGCGTTGCGGAGCAGGCGCCGCATCTTGCCGAGCAGGTGTTTGCCGGCTTGTGCCACATCCTCGCCGAGCGGCTCAGACAGGCAAATATGGAAATCCGGGCGCTTCAGGAGTCGTAATGCGTCTGCTTATCGTAGATGACGACCCGACCGTGGTCGAGGTGTTGAAAACCGCCTTTACGATCTTTTCCTATGAATGTCATACCGCCATGACGGGCGACGACGAGGCACTCGAAGCGGTAGAAGCACACCACCCCCACCTTGTATTGCTGGACGCCATCCTGCCTGGTACCAACGGATTCGAAGTATGTCGCAAAATCAAAACCGGCGCAAAACCCCAACAGACCCGGGTAGTCATGATCTCCGGATATCTCGATGAGACCGACAAGGGATTTGCGCGGATTTGCGGTGCCGACGGCTGGGTAGTCAAACCCTTCTCCATAGAAGCCCTCCGCGAACGGGTCGAAACAGTTCTCGCCAAGAAAAGATAACCCTGTTGAGCACAGCGTCGATAGCCCCGTTTGTCGATTCAAACGATTTTCCTTCCGCGCGAAAATGCACGTATCTGAACACCGCCAACGTGGGGCTTATGGTCCGAAACGCGGATCACGCCATAGCCGCATGGCAGCAGGATATTGCGGAAAACGGCAGCAACCGTTTCGACGAAACGGCGGAAGAAAAGGTTTTCGACGATCTCCACCGCGCCGCGGCAGCGCTGTTTAACGGAACACCGGACGACATCGCCGCCGGATCAAGTGCTACGGAGCTTATGAGTTCGCTCGCCTGGGCGCTCATGCCGGGTGCGGAGACCAACGTCGTCAGCACGGACATCGTCTTTCCCACCGCCGTATACCCGTGGGCGCGCGTAGCCCGTCATACCGGTTGCCAAATCCGGCTGGCAAAGACGCATGGCGGCTATGTCGATCCGGATGAATTGGCTGCCCTTATCGACGACCGGACCGCCGTAGTCTGTTTGTCGCATGTCGAGTTTCGGAGTGGACAGCGGTACGACCTTGCCCGGTTTGCGCAGAAGGCCCATGCGCACGGCGCGCTGCTTATCGTAGACTCCACACAATCCGCAGGGGCTGTCCCTCTCGACGCGCCGGCCGAAGGCATCGACGCGGTTATCGCCGGCGGGTACAAATGGCTGTGCGGACCGTTTGGCGCGGCGGTCCTGTATCTCGCCCCTCATCTGCACAAGCGTCTCGACCCAGGTCTGGTAGGCTTCCGCAGCAACGCCGATATGTGGACCATCGGCGCGGAACATCTCGTTTTCCCCGATACCGCGCGCCGATTTGAATTCAGCACCCTGGCCTACGGCTGTGGCATCGGTCTTGCCCGATCGATCGAATACCTCGTCGAAACGGGCATTGATCGGATTTTCGCCTACAACCGGGGTCTTGCCGACGCGCTGATCAACGGTCTCGAAGCGCTTGGCGCGCAGGTGACGTCTTCACGCAGAACGGAAGAACGCTCTGCCATCGTCACGGCCCGGTTCCCGGGACGCGATCCGGCGGCGATCGCGGCGCGGCTCAAAACCGCCGGTGTCATGGTCGCCCACCGAGGTGACATCGTACGTTTCTCGCCCCACCTGTACAACACGATGAATGACGTGGATCAGGCGCTGACAGTGGCCGGGGAACTGGCGCGGTAAAAACGCTCTTTTCGTATTGGCGGATGCTACAAAATCTCTACATTTTGTAACCCCCTCACCGCGTCACGATCTCACGACATAGCTCTTTGGCACGCGGCGAGAAGGTCTTATAAACCAACTTGGGAAGAAACGGTTTGAGTTGGGCCTGTCTGAACCACGGGGCTACGTACACCACATCGAGCATAGGGCGCACCTCCTGCGATCGGTTGGCGGTTCCGCCGTGCCAGCAACGCACATCCCGTATAATCACGCTACCCGCCGACGCACACAAAATCGACCGTCGCATCCAAGCGGGTTCTTCGGTCAGCGAAGGAATCGACGCGTGCGAACGCTGGGTGGAGGGTATAAAACGGATGGCTCCGTTGATCTTTTTGAAGTCCACCATGAGAAAGTTAACGGCGATATATGGCGCGGGAAGATCACGAACCGTCGTTTGTTTGAGCGGGTCGCGGAGAAAATCTCCTACGTCGGAATGAAGCGGCTGGATCTTGGCCCCCGGCGCGGAATAGTCTCCCCCTGCCCCGATGCAAAGATAGCCCGAACTGCCCCATATCCGGTCGAGGATGGGAAGAACCGTCGGCAGGTCGATAAGTTGCGACCATTCCGGAAGATGAATCCGATGTTGTTCGAACGAATAGCGGGCGTATCCTCGGTTTCCTTCTTTGAGCGGTAGTGCCGCCATTTGGAGACCGACTTCGCGCGCCGCGCCGGTCTGCGCAAACTCCAACTGCTGGGAAGTAAGCGCGTTTTCGATCACGACAACCCCATCCCGATGAAAAATCGCCTCGGCCTTTTCGACCTCCGCGTAGTCGAGTATTTCAACGTCGAGCATGACGGTTCTCTCTCGATAGAGGTGTGGTGCAAAGATTTGGAAACTGGTTACGATAAGCCTTTTTGCAGAATCCCGTCGGGATACCTTGCCGGACAGCATACGCCGCCCCTTCTAATTTAACCCCGATTTTTATATCGCAAAACGATTTATACCTCCTCCTCGAGCCGTCATGAGCGGCGTTTCAGGAGCCTCCTCGATTGCTCTGCGTGCAGGGACGACCGGTCTTTTGCTTGCCGTCGCCGTCCAAAAATCCGCCGTTTTTTCGTACCCGGATGTTTCGCATCGGGTTTATCGGCTGCAGCGTCGTGATGATGTGGAATACGTTGTCGTACTGGACCTACTGGGCGCATTTTCCCATCATGGGAAACGATTTTGCCGACCTGCGGATCAGTAAATCGTTTCCACCCATCCCAGTTCAACTCAACCTGTTTATCTTGTGAATCGCCTTTTTCGCCCATGTGGAAATTCTGTTCAGCAGTTTATCCTGATCGGCATACTCCAGCAGGGAGTTTTGGCATGGATTGGGGTCGTTTCGAGTGCTTCGACAATCGTACCGGGTGGGCTGACCGGGATACAGTCGATAGGCGGGTTGATCGTGTTTGTGCTGATCGGTCTGTGGATGTCGCGCCGACATCTGATCGAGGTAGGGCGCAAAACGCTGGGGCGATCTTCGACACTGAGAAACGAGGACGAACTGATTTCCTACCGGACCGCGGTGATCGGATTTCTGGTAGGGCTGATCTATGTGGGATGCTGGATGTCTCGCGCCGGCATGTCGTTACCTGTGATCGTGTTTCTGCTGTTTTTTCTGTACGTTTTCTATGTCTGGATCAACAACGCCACACAGGTGACGGCGCTCGAACTGTCGTTTCTGGCGTCGATCGGAGCATTTTGGGCCCTACCTCCGCGCCACGGACGTCATCTTCGCTACGGCTTTTTCATACCAGAAGAGAGCC
The DNA here is from genome assembly GCA_016867335.1 of Candidatus Zixiibacteriota bacterium. Classification (GTDB taxonomy): domain Bacteria; phylum JAAXHH01; class JAAXHH01; order JAAXHH01; family JAAXHH01; genus VGJU01. Next base: position 5,610 of record VGJU01000191.1, read on the forward strand.
CCCGTTGACATGTAATGTCGCCCCGGTCACATAGGTAGATCGCTCGGAAACGAGATACCAGACAGCATCGGCGATTTCGCGCGCGTTTCCCTGTCGTTGCATCGGGGAGGCTTGCCGGAACGCCTCTACCTGCGCCGAGCCGAAACGCCGAGCCAAAGGCGTGTCGATACTTCCCGGTGCTATGGCATTGATCAGAATCCCGGAAGTCGCATATTCCTTGGCCGCCGATTTGGTCATGGCGATCATGCCCGCCTTCGAAACCCCGTATGCCGGATGCGCGCAGACACTGCCGACAAACGCTCCCGCTGATGAAATGTTGACGATACGTCCCGATCTTTGCCGCTCCATGATCGGCAATACGGTGAGCATACATAAAAAAGCGCCGTTCAAATTGACATCCAGCACATGACGCCAGTTGGCCTCCGTCACCTCTGGCCAGCGTGTCACCGGCGCAATACCGGCGTTGTTGACCAGAATATCGACACGCTGAAAACGCTCCATCGTCTGTCGGATCATGCCATCGACCTGATCGGCAACCGATACGTCCGTTGCCACGCCGATGGCATCCACCCCAAAACGTACACGCATCGACTCGGCCACCTCTTCCGCTGCTCCGCCGTCGATGTCGGCAAGAGTCAGCCCTGCAATATCGGTTTCGGCGAACACTTCCGCTACGGCTCTGCCGATTCCCGAGGCGCCGCCGGTAACGACCGCTATCTTTCCTGAAAGCGTATCCATGTTTATGCCTCTGTCGAGAAAACAATCTTATCTTTCGACTGTCCCGCTGTCAGTGCCAACAGGCAACCGGAAAAATACCGTATATTTTCCTTTAGACACCCTCCGCCGCAGGCGATCTCCCACACACGGCCTGGAGCATCCATCCAGCCAGCGGCAGCATGTCCATGATAATCTGCGGATCGTCCGAGCGCCTCACGATTTCGTCGTAACACTCGCGGGCCCAATCCGCATATCGTGTCTCGCCGGTCGCGTAAAAAAGATAGCCCGTCATGCCGCCGATCAGCGAGTTCCAGCAACGGCTCCGTTCCGTCATATAGTTGATTTCCGGAAACGGACTGTACTGAAACCGCCCGTACGCAGTACGCGACTCGGCAAACAGCCCCCCGACGAGAAGGCTCAGCAACCGCAACACGCCCGCGTCACGGGTCGCCTGATGATAGCGGACCAGCCCGAAGCCCAGATAGCCGGTCATAAAGGGTACACCGCCCACGTAATTATAACTCCCGTGGATTTCGACAAAAACGCCCCGGCGTGGTTCTACGTACACGTTGGCCGCGGCTACCCAGTCTTTCGCTTTGTCGAGAAACCGCGGGTCGCCCGTCTGGTCGTAGCATTGGATGGCCTGCGACAGCGGCCACCCGATATTCCGGGCGGAACGCTCCCACGGATTGCAGTCGAGCAACCGTCCTGCCAATCCTGCCGCCGCCTCCCGGCTGTCCGGATCGCCCGTCATCAGGTAATGATTCAGCAGACCGTCGCAGTTCGAACCAATGCTGCCCATCGGGCCGCAAGAGGTATGGTCCTCGCCATAGCTGTGCAACGCGCCGACCCAGTCGGGATGCTCCGGACAGTAGTGGATCAGGTCCACATCTCGGTTGTGCGTGCAGGCCGCATCGAAATAGCGAAACCAGTGTGGATCGCCGGTTTCTACGTATTGAAGCAGTCCTTGATGGGTTCGGCCTCGGTAGTCGTTGCTCCAAGCCGTATCCCAGTACTCGCGATGACCGAGTCTCGGTGCGCCGATACCGGTACGTTCGATGACCGGTGTAATTTCCTTTGCCCACTCGGAAAGCGCAGGCGTATTGCGCGGTGGTCCGGCTTCGAGCGCGCCGGACGCGATGAACCCCTCCTGGTTGAACAGCCGGGGCGCATCCTGTACACACCGGTTAAACCGCTCGGCTTCGTTCCGGGTGACCGTCCCGTCGAGTAGGTAGAGCGCAAAAGTCTGCCGTTTTGCCTCTCCGCGCCCAATACGAACAAAAGGCCGGTCATGCGGCCATGCCAGCGCGTCCTGGGATTCGGGGAGCGTGGCAAGCGTCAGCCGGTCGGGCCGAACCACA
>VGJU01000192.1 GCA_016867335.1 Candidatus Zixiibacteriota bacterium
CATCTGAAAAAACCACGAACGGAAGTTGGACGCCCCATAGATATATCCAAGCGTGAGGATACACCCTATTGCCGCGACAAACCCGACGACCACGGCCGCGGCGATAGCCGTCGTCAGCCCGCGCCGACTGGTGTGCATGGCGTCGTGGAGACGGGAGGCGTGCGCGGCGGCCGGCATGAAGATCGACTGTACATCGCCAAAAAATGAATAGGTCAGCCCCATCGCGGCCAGTCCAGGTGTGGTGATCGGTCCGGTTCCCAGTGTTACCAGCGTCGTCGCCTGTGCCACGATGGGGGTGGTGACGTAGTATACGCCCGTCTGTATCACTACGCGGGTGATGCCAAGATAGGCGATCAGGATCCCGGCGAGCAATACCGCTGCCGGAAGCGCGGGAAGCCCCGCCTGTATCAGCCAGCCCATCATAAATACCACACCCACCGCAAACCCCACCGTTGCGGTTCGGTACGACACGAGTTCCTTCGAATCGTCCACAGGATGCGAAGAACTCCATGCTTTGCGGACGACGTCACGCAAGTGGTCTCGCGCCATCCATAGACTCCACACCACCATCGTTATAAACGCGCCCCAGCACTGCCAAGAGGTGGAAGGCAGTCCCCATACAAAGGCGTCGGTCGTCGTGACCCCCATGCCGAAACGGTTGAAAATCCCCTCTTCTATCATGGTCAGGATATAAAAAAACCAGATGCTAAACGCCACATCGACATTGGCAAAATACATAAACCCTATCACAGGAAAATACAGCCGTACGTTGATGGGCGGGAACCCGGTTGCCACAGGAATCGGGTAGTCCCAGGCGATACGCGTCAATTCGGTCAGAAAAAAACCAGTGATGTTCCAGAGGGCGATGCACAGCGGAATAGCGGCGCCGACATAGAAAAGCGGACGGGAAAAAAGGCTCTTGTTTTCGTCGGTGCGGTCGTTTACCAGCGCTTGCGGGACGGCCATAAGTGGAAAGGCGAGCCGTTCGCGCTCGATCCATTGTTTACGGAGGACGACCACCAGACAGAAACATACAAAGTACAGCGTCCAGACAAAACTGAGCCACCAGAACAGGGGGCCGACCCATGCGCGAAGCAACGCGCCAAAAGGCACCGGGACGCCGGCCGGCAGCCCCTCGAAAAACCACTTCATCGCTCCTTCTCCGTTGTCCGGAAGCAGCCAGACAGGCAGGTGCGGGATCAGCAGTTCGGCCCATCGGTTTTCCGAAGAGGCCAGATAGTAGGGCGTGGTGGGAATCGCCAGTAAAAAACCCGACATAAAAATGGGAATGCCCGTGGCGACGAGTCCCATGACAACGATGGTAAACAGTTCAGGCGGGGTCAGGGCACGATGCGGAGCCATACGGCGAGCGAGAAGATTGGCAAACAGTAAACACAAAAAAGGGAACCCCACCCCGATCGGAAAAAAAGACCAGGTAATCTCGGAGGTTCCCAAAAACCAGATGGCGTACGGCGCGCCGGCACAGACCAGCGTTACCAGCGTAAGCCCCAATAGAAAAGCGCGTAGCGTCACATGCTATTTCCCTGCTTTTGCCGCCAGTGAAGCATAGCAGACTCCTTCGCCGTTGTCCGCGCTGACCGGAAGTCCCCGGTCCATCCATCCGGGATTCACCACTTGGCCCAATGGGTTGCGCTCGCCGCTAAAACCGCATCTCATGTTGACAACCGTCGCGTATCCGGCGTCGAGCAACGCCTCCGTCGCACGTGCGGACCGCTGCCCCGATCGGCAGCCCATGACCAGCTTGGTGTCTTTTGGAAAAAGCGCTTCCATGATCTCCAGAAAGTCGAGGTTGGGCGTCATCTGGCCGGTACGCGGATCGGCATGCAAAATCGGTACGTTGAGCGCCGGATCGGGGTGACCACCTTCGAACTCCGTAATGGACCGCACGTCCACATAAACATACCCCTCCTCCTTAACCAACCGCGCCGCTTCCTCAGGCATGATGTGCGAGACGTTCATGATCTATCCTCCTGTAATGAGTTTTTGCGCTACCACGTCTCGACGACGTGACCGCTGTTGGGAAACCAGATGACGTCCACTCCGTAGGATAGCGCGACGCCAAAAACGTATCCGACCAGAAGGCCGATAAAGAAGGGCTGTGCTTTCCGATACATCGACGTGCCACCAAAACTAAGTAGAATCGCCTTGATAAGCCAGACGATAAAGATCGACGTGACGATCATGGTAATACCCCAGGTCTGGGCAACGGCCCAACCGATGGGGTGTAGCGGCCACCACGAAAAACTGTGGTAACAAAGAATCAACAGCCAGCCGATCAGCACGCCGGCCAACAGACCGGTATATTCCCCGCCTGTCAGTTGCGTCTGGTTGTTGATCCATGTCGCCAGCGTGGACCATCCGGTTCTTGCATTACCAAATTCACCTGTAAACTGGTCGGCTCCGGGAGAGTGGTATCCCAGATAAAGCGTGTAGACGACCGAGGTGACACCCGCTGCGGCCAGCGCCAGAATCATGACCGGCAACATGCCCTTGCGCGCTACCCCGATTTCGTCACCCACCCTTGCCAGATGGGCCATGGCGTTCATGCCGAGCGTCCGCCAGTTGCGGCAAAACGTCTGAGAGAGCGTCAACAGGGTCAGGTCGAGTTTGGAAACGTTGGCGGAGCCGTACGAAAATACGGTAAAATCGTGTGCGTTGTAGGGCAGATCGAGGTTGATCAACCCGGCCTCGGCTACCACCCGCGTGACGCCGATATAGAGCAACATACAGGTGGTCAGAAGTACCGCCAAAATATCCCACGACATACCGGCGGATTTGAGAAAAAATACCATATACAAAAGACCAAACAGCACACCGCCGACCGCCATCCGGTACGAAAAAAACTCCTGCGAATCGTCGATGGTATCGTTTTTCCCGATGGCCTTGAGAAAAACGTCCTTTAAATGATGACGCGCCATCCACAACCCGAACAGGGTATACATAAAAAAACCGCCGAGATGCTGGGCTAGGACGATCTCGCCCGTTTTCGGCACCCCTATGGTGTTCATGATACCGGCCTGTAGCGTGGCGATCAAAAAGAAAAACCATATACTAAACAGGATGTTGAGTTCGGTAAAAAAACAGATGGCGATGACCGGAAAGTTGACCTTGAACTGAATCACCGGAAAAGCCTGCGCCAGTATAAGCGGTGTGCGGGCGTTCCCACCCTGCAGAAACGGAGGTACCAGATCCCAGTATCCGAGAATGTTCCAGCAGATAATGCCAAAAGAAAAGATAAAACCGTACCAGAAAAGCCGGTTGTGCGCTACCCGCGGAAGCGGAGATGCGGGGTCGCCTTGTTCGACCAGAATCATCGGCACTTTGACCAGCGGAAAGGTCAACCGTTCGCGCTCGACCCACTGTTTGCGCAGGATGACCATGAGCGACATGCTGGCGATCGCCAGTGCCAGAAAAAACGTGCCCCACCAGCCAAGCGGAAGCACCCAGACGTTCCACGGAATAGACTCGCCCGACGCAAGCCCTCCGTAAAACCCCTGTACGGCGTTTTGCCGGTTCGGAACGATCAGCCAATCGGGGAGAAATGAAAAAAACAGTTCCACCCACCGATTTTCCGAGTTGGCGTAATAGGCAGGCACGGAGGGGATAGCGACCCAATAGGTGCTAAACGCCCATGCGGGCAATGCCGAAGCGGTAAACAGGATAAAAAACAGGACAAGCTGTTCTTCAGGGGAAAATGCCTGTCCCGGTAGATACCGTTTGAGCGGTCCGTTGACGACAAACACGACAAACATAAACGGAAACAGTGCCGCCACAGGAAGATGCGAAAACGACAGAAACGAGGAGTGCGCGACAAACGAAGCGTGGACGACCCACAACGACATCAGCACCGACAGGACCAGTCCCAGCACGATGGTTCGGGCCGTCATTCCGGCGGCCAGTCCGCGCGGGCGTCCGTTTGATGAGACGGAAGCGTTGTCTTCCCGTTTTTCGGTGAAGACGGGAGAGGAATGAGAAGAAGATGTTGCGGTATCCATAGACCGGGATAATAGCCATGACCCAGGGGCCCGGCAAGCAAAAATTGCCTGTGTCTTCCGTCCGGCTATACCCGTTTTCGCTTGACAGCAGCAAGGGTTCAGGATAAAATCGCCGCACGAAACACCAGTTTTTTCGCCTCCAGCCGAATGAGCCTTGACGATCAGATGGACAGCCATTTTACGGGACAACCACGCGGGTTGTCGCCATAATCCGACAGGGAGAATCCTTAATCTTATGCACTATCTACTGACCGGCGGATACGGTTGCATCGGCTCTTGGATCGTCCGCAATCTTATCGATCAGGGCCACCAAGTGAGCATCTACGACCTCGCGGCGCACACAGGACGCATGGCGCTTGTCATGAGCCGAGAGGAGATCGACACCATAGGATTTTTCGAAGGGGACATAGCCGACGGTGCGGCCTTTACACGCGCAGTAGGCGATCTGGGAGCGACGCATATCATCCATCTGGCCGGACTTCAGGTTCCGGTGTGTCGCGCCAATCCGGTCAAAGGCGCGATGGTCAACGTGATCGGAACGCTCAACGTCTTTGAAGCCGCTAAAGCGAACCCCGGACAGATACACCGTATCGTCTATGCCAGCTCCGCCGCCGTTTACGGACGCGAGGAAGACTACGAGACCGGCCCGATATCCAACGACGCCCCGCTCAAACCCCTTACCCACTACGGCGTATACAAACAGTGCAACGAAGGTTGCGCAAGGGTCTATCACGTCGAAAACGGCATCTCCAGCATCGGACTTCGCCCGTGGACCGTCTACGGTCCCGGACGGGATTTCGGACTTACCTCCGATCCCACCAAGGCCGTCAAAGCCGCAGTGCTGGGCCGGCCTTTTGTCATCAAATTTGGTGGACGTAACAACATGCAGTATGTGGACGATACCGCAAAAATCTTTATCCGCTGTGCCGAAGCGCCCTATGACGGTGCGGGGGTTTACAGCATCCGGGGCGAGATCGTCACGGTGGACGACATTGTCGCCGCGATCGAGCGGGCCGTCCCGCAATCCACTGGGCTGATCACCCATACCGACAACGCCATCCCCATCGCACCTGACCTCGACGACCGCCCGCTACTGGACGATATCGGTAGGATTCCGCATACCCCGCTTCCCGAGGGCATCGCCCACACCGCCGAGGTGTTTCGGCGTCATCATCTGGCGGGTACGCTGGATGTGAGCGACTTGACATGAACACCGTTTCGGATCTTGCTTCTTTTGTAGTACGAGGTGTAGGCGCGATCGTGCTCGCCGCGCTATCCGGGTATGTCACGGCACAACCCACCCCCGGCTGGTGCGCAGGCGACACCCACGTACACACCGCCATCCATGCGGTCTCCTCGATCTCGCAACGGGTCGAGGAGGCGCGTACAGGCGGTCTGGATTGGGTCGCCATAACACGCCATGTGCGGTCCGGCATCCTCCACAAAGCCGCCGAAGTCGATTCGGCCTATTCGCGCCACTACCCTACGGTCGCCCCGCTGCTGGGTCTCGAATGGGACGAACCTCCCGAACTCGGCGGAGAAGACATCGTCCTCCTCGGTGTCAACCGCTACGCCCCGGTTCCCGACAAAACCCTGCAGGACATCATTGATTACGCCAACCGGGAAGATGGGGTGTTTATTTTTGCCCATCCTTCGTCTTTCGTCTTCGACAACCTACACAAATGGAAAAACTATACCGCCTTCGAAGGCTATTCCGGCACGCGGTGGAACGACGCTTGCACGCCGGGCGGGGCATGGGACCGTCTCCTGACAAACGGCGGAACACTTTTTATCGTCGGCGCAAGCGACAACCATAACGATGCGTTTCTCGGAGAAAAAATCGTCAAAACCTATGTCCATGCCCCTTCCAACCGCCCGACAGACATCGTGGCCGGGATACGGGCAGGTCGCGTGTATGTCGCAGAGCGCGATCAAATACGGATGTCCTTTTCGGTAAATGGACACGACATGGGAGATCGCGTCTCCACACAGGGAGGCACGGTACGGATAGCAATCTCCGCGACCGGAAAAAGCGACATCCGTCGTATTCTCTTGATCGGCAACGGCCAGATTCTTTCGACCCACTTCCCCGAATCACCCCGATTTTTCATGGAACAGACCCTGTCGATCCCGCCGACGCTCCGCTATCTGCGGGTGATCGCGGAGACCGCCGACGCAAAGACCATGAGCAACCCGGTGTTTCTGATGCAGGAGGGGACAAACGGGAAAAACGAAACCGCTCCCGCCGCAGTGCATCCTCTATCACCCGCGCGTCGTCTGGCAGCTTCAGCGCCCGACGCACGGCAAGACGTCCAAGCGCTGCTGACCCCATGGCTCGACGACCCGGACCCACAGAAGCGTATGCAAGCGGTCTATGGCATGCTCGATCTCGGTCTGCCGAATGCCAGAAAGTCGGTCCGTGTGTTGTGTGCCGATACGACGACCGTGGTCAGACGTTATGCCGCGCGTATGCTCGCCGGGTTTGCGGTCCCGGGTGATCTGGCCCTGATCCGGCGTCTGATCGCCGATGCTGATGCGGAAATTCGGCTATGGGGCGTACGCGCGTTGGAAACCGCCGGCGTCAGACAGGGCCGCTCTTTGCTTCTCGATCTGCTCGAAGATCCAGCCTATTGGGTGCATTACGCGGCGATGGAAGCGCTGGTAGAGGCTTCCTCCGCCGATCCTTCGGTGTTCGACGAACTGGAGCGACGTGTGGAAGCCGGTAAATTGGGCGCCGCCGAGACGTTTCGCTGGGCAAGTCCGTCACGTCGGCAAAAAATCGTGGGCAAATTCGAAGCACGGTATCTCAAAACGCCGACCGAACCGCTTTTCGCCACGCTCGCCGCGCTTTTCGCTTCGCCCTCGCTCAAAGTTACGTCGGATGTACGAAGAGCACTGTCCCCCATGGTGGACGGTCGTATCGACGATACCGCATGGCAAGCAGGGAACGACCTTGCGCTTACCCCGGACGTTCCTGGGTCCACCGCCTCCGCCGGTCGCGCTCGTGTCGCTTATGTCGGTGACACCCTCTTTGTCGCCGTCACTTGCACCGCAGCGCCCCCAATGCCGTATTCGGACGCGGTCGAAGTCGTCCTTATAGGGCTTGACACCAATCGCAACGGCAGTATCGACTATACGTTCGAAATCGACCGTACCGGAAAAGTGCATGGTCGCAAGGACGGGCTGACCGACTGGAACGCGCCAATCCGTGTGCAGACGACCCCGCACTCCAGTGGGTGGGTAGCCGAAATCGCCATCCCATTTTCCAGCGTCAGATATAGCATACCGGTCGCCGGGCAGACATGGGGGTTTAACGTATTTCACGGCTTTCGCGGAGTCACCCGTCCAGCGTTTGCTTGGTCTCCCACCTTTGGGCGTCTCGAAGATGCCCGCAGATATGGGCATCTTACCTTTGAAAAATAGGATGAGACCGAGCCACTTTCTTATATTTAAAATTTAACCTTTCACCGGACAAGTGACAGCAATTGTAGGTCAGTGAAAAGAGCAATCAATGACAAGTGACAGCATTTTTAGGTCACCACGTTACAGCACTCCGAGGTTATTC
>VGJU01000193.1 GCA_016867335.1 Candidatus Zixiibacteriota bacterium
TGGAAATCGCGATGTATACGCGTAAATTCGACAACCCCAGCAGTCTCATTACCCCGGCTCCCATAAACACGTTCCGGACACGCGCTCGGTTTGCCTTTATGACTCGGTTTTAGGCTTATCCGGATCTCTGATCAACAACACGGCTATTTATTTTAGGATATATCTTTCCCCCAAAAGCGTCTCATGCCCTTAAAACCGGTTTTTCAAATGATCGAGTGCCTCTTTTCGCGTCTTCGCGTGACGGTTCCCGCCAAAATATGCACGGTAGTCTTGCTGGCTAGTTTCTGTCTTTTCTGCGGGACGGCAGAAGCGCAAACTCGTCTCAAATTGGCTACCACGACAAGCACCTACGATACCGGATTGCTCGACGTCCTTCTGCCGGTTTTCGAAAAACGCTACGACGTCAAGGTGGATGTCGTCTCGGTGGGAACCGGTCAAGCGCTCAAACTGGGTGAAAACGGTGATGTAGACGTGGTGTTGGTGCATGCTCGCGCACTCGAAGACGCTTTTGTAGCCGCCGGATTCGGGGTGGATCGCTGCGACGTGATGTACAACGACTTTGTAGTAATCGGTCCCAAAACCGATCCCGCCCGTATAACCGGGCTAAAAGACGCCGCAAAAGCGTTTGGACGCATCGCGGCCAATGCCACGCCGTTTATATCGCGTGGCGATAAATCGGGAACGCATCAAAAGGAAAAAGAAATCTGGGAAAAAGCAAAGATCGTCCCTGCCGGCACATGGTATCTTGAAGCCGGTCAAGGCATGGGACCGGTACTTCGGATCGCCGATGAAAAAAGAGCGTACTGTCTGACCGATCGCGGAACCTTCCTGTCCATGAAAGAAAAACTTGATCTGATGGTGTTGGTGGAAAAAGACCCCATGCTGTTGAATCCTTATGGGATCATTGCTGTAAGCCCGAAAAGATGGCCCCACGTCCGGTACGATACGGCCCTAAAACTCATTGCATGGATCACCTCACCCGAAGGGCAACAACTCATTGGCAGTTTTACTCGATACAGCGCACCACTGTTTGTTCCCTCTGCAAAAAATCAAGAATGACAGAGGCAAACAGACCATACGACAGCGACGCAGGGTACTGGAGCATGGCTCGTTGCGGTAAAAAATCGCCACCGATCCCGTTCACCCTGAGTTTGTCGAAGACCGCCCGTTTATGGTCCGGCAGACTCACCACGAACGAGAAACCACGGTGAAAAGCTGCGCCCCCGCATGGTGCGTCTTTCTGCTCACCCTTCTGTTTTCGGGATGTTCCGCTTCGGAAGAAAAACCCGACGCCTTGCTGGTCGGTGCGGCTATCAGCCTTAAGGAGCCCCTGGAGGAGATAGGTCGGCGGTTCGAGACCGAAACCGGTCGGCGTGTCGTTTTCAACCTTTCCGCTTCCAACCTATTACAGCGCCAAATCGAGACGGGAGCGCCTGCAGACGTGTTTGCTTCGGCCGCCACTTCACCGATGGATGCGCTCGAAACCGCCGGTTTGATACTGCCCCAAACCCGAAAAGATTTTGCTTCCAACACGCTCGTTTTGATCGTGTCGGTCACCGATACCCTTGCGATCCGCTCGTTCGAAGAACTGAAAAATGCTGATATCCATCGTATCGCCATCGGCAGCCAAGATGCACCCGTTCGGCTCTATGCCGAAGAAACACTCCGGCATTTAGGACTCTGGGAGATGGTGTTGCCCAAGCTGGTATTTGGCCAAAATGCGCGCCAGGTCGTCGAATATGTGGCTCGGGGCGAGGCCGATGCCGGGTTGGCGTATCGTACGGATGCCCAGAGAAACGCCCAAATCCGGGTACTGGCCACGGCAGATACCCTATGGCATCGACCTATCGTTTATCCTATCGCCGTCGTAGCCGGTCGTCCCTACATCTCGCTTGCCATACGATTCGTCGATTTCACCGCCGGTCCCGTCGGCCGGGAAATTCTGGCACGACACGGTTTCGGAGCTCCCGCACTCTCCCCTTGACGCCCATCGGTCGCTTGCGTAGAGTGTCCACGATTTTGGCCCTTTATCTTTCTTTTCGAACCTCACCCTTCGGAGCTTTTTATGAAAACCCATTATCTGCTTATCGGGGGCGGATTGGCATCGAGTCAGGCCGTCAAGACGATCCGCAGAAAAGATACCGAAAGTCCCATAGTACTCGTCTCCTCGGAAGCGTTTCCTCCATACGACCGACCGCCTTTGTCCAAAGAGTTTTTGCGGGGAGAAAAGACGGTGGAAGAAATCACCTATGACAATGCCGATACGCTTGACGGCCTGAACGTCAAACGCAAACTGGGGGCGACGGTCGTTCGGCTCGATCTCTCCGCCAAAACCGCCATACTGGAAGACGGTGCGACCATCGGTTTCGAGAAGGCGCTTATCGCTACAGGCGGACGCCCGATCCGTTTGTCTTTACCGGGCGCGGACCTCCCCGAAGTCTTTTATCTGAGAAATCTGGACGATGCCGCCGCTATCGCCTCGAAAGCCAAACCCGGACGGCGAGCCGTGTTGATCGGCGCGGGGTTTATCGGGCTTGAGGTCGCGGCATCGCTGACCCGCATGGGGGTTCAGGTTACGGTCGTGGAAGCTGCGGACCACATCTGGGCGCGATTTGCCGATGCCACGCTCGCCGGATATTTTCAGCAGTATTGCACCGAAAAGGGTGTCATCTTTCTTACACGCGAAACGGTCGCCGAAATACGCGGAAACGGCCATTTGACAGGCGTCACGACAAAGTCAGGGGCAAAGATCGACTGCGACTTGGTCTGTATCGGCGTAGGCATACGACCCAATATCGAAATTGCTCAAGCGTCGGGTCTGGAAGTAAACAATGGTATCGTGGTGGACGAATACCTGTGTACCTCACACCCCGACGTGTATGCGGCAGGAGACGTAATCAACTTTTACGATCCGATTTTCGAAAAACGCCGACGGGTCGAACACTGGGGACACGCCGAGTACGGGGGACAGATCGCAGGGATGAACATGACGGGCGACCGCCAGACATACAACATGCTGTCGTACGTGTGGTCGGACATTTTCGATCTTCATCTGGAATTTGCGGGTGACGAAAGCGAACACGACCGGACGCTTGTCCGCGGGAACATGGCGGACCGCTCTTTTATCGTGCTTTTTCTAAAAAACCATCGTCTTGCCGCATATTTCGCCGTCAACACCAACGCGCGGGAATTTCGGACGTATCAGCGGATGATCCAGCAGAAAACCGATCTGACCCGTAAGGAAGAGGCGTTGCAGGATACTACGGTCAATGTGCGCGATTTGCTGGGATAACCAACCCCCGTTTATTCTTCTGCAAGCAGGCTGGCAGCCAGTCCGGTCCAACCGGTCTGGTGCGATGCGCCGGCACCGCGTCCGTCGTCTCCGTGGAAATACTCGTAGAACAATACGTAATCGCGGAAATGGAGATCGGCTTGGTGTTTTTCGCAGACACCAAACACAGGGCGTTCGCCGTCCGAGTTTCGGAGAAACAGCCGTGACAGCCGAGCGGCCAGTTCGTCTGCGGTTTCGCGGATGGTGACGTGTCGCCCGGAACCGGTGGGGCACTCGATTTTGAAGTCGTCACCATAATAGGCATAAAACTTGCGTAATGACGCTACGATAAGGTAGTTGACGGGAAACCAAATCGGGCCGCGCCAGTTCGAGTTCCCGCCAAACAGTCCGGAGTCGGATTCGGCGGGGCGGTAGGCTACCGAAAAAGTCTGTCCGTCGGCGTGAAAAGTATACGGGTGATCGTGGTGATATCGTGAAAGCGCCCGAATCCCGTAGGGGGACAGAAACTCGGTTTCGTCCAGCATCCGTTTGAGCAGGCGTTTCATACGGCGTCCGCGTAACAGCGACAACAACCGTCGTTCTCCGGCTCCCGGTTCGTGCCACCGAGACACCAGCCCGGCAAGATCGGGGCGGTAATGTAGAAACCATTCGAGTCTGAGTTTGAACTCCGGTAGTGCGTCAAGCAGTGCCGGTTCGAGTACCTCGACGGCAAAAAGCGGAATAAGTCCCACCATCGACCGCACTTTGAGCGGCACATGCGCCCCGTCTGGTAGATGCAGCACATCATAGAAAAATTCGTCGTCCTCGTCCCACAGATTGATTCCTTCGCCGCCGACATTGGCCATGGCTCCCGCGATATACAGGAAGTGCTCGAAAAATTTTGTTGCCAAGTCCTCGTAGACATGGTTGACCGTAGCCACTTCAAGGGCGATACGCATCAAGTTGAGCGAATACATCGCCATCCAGCTTGTCGCATCCGACTGTTCGACATGCCCGCCGGTGGGCAACACGGCGCTTCGGTCGAAAACGCCTATATTGTCAAGACCCAGAAAGCCACCCTGAAAGATGTTGTGGTTTTCGGCGTCCTTCCGATTTACCCACCAAGTAAAATTGAGCAACAGCTTGTGAAGGATGCGTTCGAGAAAATCCATATCCCCTTTGCCGCCACGCCGTTTCCGGTCGATTTCGTAGACACGCCACGCCGCCCACGCATGAACCGGTGGGTTGACGTCGCCAAACGACCATTCGTACGCCGGAAGTTGGCCGTTGGGATGCATGTACCATTCGCGGGTAAGCAGGATAAGCTGCTCTTTGGCAAAGTCCGGGTCGATCAGAGCCAGAGGTACGCAGTGAAACGCCAAGTCCCATGCGGCATACCACGGATACTCCCACTTATCCGGCATGGAAAGGATTTCGGCGTTGTTGAGATGCATCCACTCATTGTTGCGCCCCTTTTTTCGTTCCGGCGGAGGGGATGGCTGTCCGGGGTCTCCGGTCAACCATTGCGGGATATCGAAATAATAAAACTGTTTCGACCACAGCATGCCGGCAAACGCCTGACGCTGGACAAGCCGGGCATCGTCGTTCGGAAGGTTTTTTTGCCGGGCACGGTAAAAGGCGTTGGCCTCCTGTATCCGCCGCGAAAAAATTTGTTTGAATTCCCGGAACGGTCCGGCGGTCTTAGCATCACAGAACCGCATCCACACCTCTCGGCTTTCGCCGGAGGCCAGCGTAAAACGATAGTGCGCCGCCGCTTTCGTGCCGCATAAGGCCGGATTTACCGCGGTGTGGTCGCCGTGTATGACGCGGTCGCCGATGCCATCTTTGAAATACCCCGGTCGCTCCACGCCGTAGAGCCGACGGACGTTGGTTTCGTTTTCGCAGAAAAGCAGATCGGGGCCGCCCTCGAAATACACCCATCGCGCACCGAGCACCGGATGGGTAAGGGTGATGGTCTCGTCGCTAAACTGCCGCAACGACGGTTTCCAGTCGGTAAGCCCCCACGACCATGTATTGCGAAACCATACATGGGGCAAAACGTGTATCGTTGCTTCCTCCGGTCCCCGGTTCCATACCGTTACCCGCATCAGGAGGTCTTCCGGACCGATCTTGGCATATTCCGTAAACACATCGAAATAGCGGTCGTCTTCGAATACGCCGGTATCTATCAGTTCATATTCAGCGTCTTGACGAGTCCGGCGACGGTTTTCCGTGATCAGCACCTCGTAGGGAAAAGAGCGCTGTGGGTATTTGTACAGCATTTTCATGTAGGAATGTGTCGGGGTGTTGTCCAAATAGTAATAGCATTCTTTGACATCCTCGCCATGGTTACCCTGAGAGCCGGTAAGACCGAACAACCGTTCTTTGAGGATGGGATCGCGTCCGTTCCAGAGCGCCACCGACAGACACAGGTATTGCAGATCGTCGCTGACGCCGGCGATCCCGTCTTCGCCCCAGCGGTACGTGCGGCTGCGGGCGTGTTCGTGTGAAAAACTGTCCCACGCATTGCCGATGGCGCTGTAGTCTTCCCGTACCGTGCCCCACTGACGCTCCGTCAGATATGGTCCCCATTTTTTCCAAGGGTGGCTCCGGTCTTCGAGACGGGTCTGTTCCGCATTCATGTCGAATTCTCTCCGATTTATGGCGTGATACCGAGTTTTTTCATCCGTGCGATCAGGGTGGTCCGGTTGAGCCCGAGGATACGGGCCGCGCCGGACGGCCCGCCTACTGCGCCACGCGTACGGTCCAACACCCTGAGAATATGCGTGCGTTCGAGATCCGCCAGCGTAAAATCGTCGGTCGTTTCCTGGGGTCCGACAGGCATGTCGAGCATGATGTGTTCCCGTTGCAGAATCCGGCCTTCGCACAGGATGATCGCGCGTTCGATCAGGTTGTTGAGTTCGCGGACGTTGCCGGGCCATGCGTACGAAAGTAGCGCGTTCATCGCTTCCCGCGAAACCGCGTGACCGTCTTGCCCATGCGCCGCGAAAACACGTCCATAAAGTATTCGACCAACACGGGAATGTCTTCACGTCGATCTCTGAGTGTCGGTAGACGGATCGGAAAAATGTTGAGACGGTAAAACAGATCGGCGCGAAACATGCCGGACCGGACCTGTTCTTCGAGTTGACGGTTGGTTGCGGCGATGACGCGAACATTCAATTCGACGGTCTGGGCGCTTCCGACGCGCTCGAAGGCATGCTCCTGAAGAACACGCAACAACCGTGTTTGCGTTTCCAACGGCATTTCGCCGATCTCGTCTAGAAACAGCGTACCGCCGTCCGCCAGTTCGAATCGGCCTTTTTTTCGTGTAATCGCGCCGGTAAACGCTCCGCGCTCGTGACCAAACAACTCGCTTTCGATCAGCGTGGCCGGAAGAGCGGCACAGTTTACCTTGATCAATGGACTGTCTTTGCGGGGGCTGAGGTTATGAAGCGCCCGCGCGACCAACTCCTTGCCGGTTCCGGTCTCTCCGGTGATCAGCACCGTAGCGTCGGTTTCGGCTACCTTGTGGATGGCGTCGAATACCCGGCGCATCGCAGGCGCTGAGCCAACCATTTCTTCGAAATTGTATTCGGTTTGGATTTCCTCTTGCAGATATACGTTTTCCGCTTAAAGCCGGTTTTTGAGCACCTCCACCTCATCGAGCGCCTTTCTGAGCGCCTCTTCGGTCCGTCTGCGTTCGGCGATCTCCTGATGCAGTGCCATCTCGGAGCGTTTGCGAAGCATTTCGGCGCTGGCGCGCGTAGCAAAAATATTGAGGATAGCTACATCCTGCGGGGTATACGGCATCGGTTTTTCGTCCATCACCGCCAGATGACCAAGGACGGCTCCGGTGGTATCGTAGAGCGGAACGCCCAGATAACCGGCGATGTGCAGACGAATCAACCCGGTATCCATGGGGAACAGGTTTTGGACATCGACGGGATGATAACAAACGTCGCCGGCTATTACGTGTTCGCAGGGCGTTCCCGCCAACGAATAGGTTACGTTTTCGACAAACCGGTCGTGGGTCCAAAAGGCCAAGGTCCGTACCTCGGTGCGTGTATCGTCCGTACATTCCGAAATTAGCGCATAGGACACCTTGAGCGCTTCTGAAAGATGTAGCAGAAGTGCATGAAAAAAGTCACCCCCCGTGACGCCTGCGGTGCGTTCGGTTACCGTGCGCAACGTTTCCTCGACCCGTTTGCGACCGATGGACTCACGCGATGCCATCTCGTAGCGACGGGTGTTGTCCCTATCTTAGTTGAAAAAGGCAAGGCTCCCGAGTACATTGGCTACGCGCA
>VGJU01000194.1 GCA_016867335.1 Candidatus Zixiibacteriota bacterium
AGACCGCGATTTTGGCAAACGCCGATCCAACAGACGCAGACGGAGACGGCATCTCCGGACGCCCCAACCTCGTTCCGGCGGCTTCTTTTGTTCCGGTAACCGAAACGGGGGGCGGGACGGGGCTTCACGTGGGGCGGTTCGGTCTCAAGGCCAACACCTCGTCCTTGCTGGAACAGACCGTCAACGCCTATCTACAGGACATAGGGATTACATCTGAATTTGCCCCCATCGAAGGCGCCCATCCCTCCGGAAACGGCATATCCATCGGTGACCGCGTCGGTGATCCCGAACTATCGGCGGCAAAGGTGCTTCAGACCGTCATGTATTTGCGGCTGCTGGCCCCTCCGGCGCGCGGAAAGATCACCCCGCAGGTTACACAAGGCGAGGGTATCTTTACCGCCATCGGTTGTGCAAAATGCCATATCCCGACGCTGCGCACCGGTCCCAACGCCATCCCACAGCTTGCCAACAAGGATGTAAACCTGTATTCCGACCTATTGCTACACGACATGGGACCCGACTTGGCGGACAACCGTCCCGACCATCAGGCAAACGGAACCGAGTGGAAAACCCGTCCCTTGTGGGGCTTGCGGCTCGTTCCCGAATTTCTCGGCGGACAGCCCAACTATCTCCACGACGCTCGCACCTCGGATCTTCGGACGGCAATCGTCTTGCACGGCGGAGAGGCGGAAACGTCGCGCAACGCATTTAACGGGCTGACCGAAACGGAAAAAGCGGCGCTTGTCGCCTTTTTAAACTCGCTGTAGCCAAACAAGGAGCGATTGTGTCGGAAACTTCTATTTCCCGAAGAACGTTTCTTCATCACTCGATAACAATCGGGGGCGGTATGGCAACGGCCACATTAGCCTGCGCAGCCGGTCTGAAACGCTATTCGGGAAAAATAAACGACGGAAGTCTGATCGTCGATACAACCCCGTTTCCCGAACTGGAAAAACCGGGGGGAGCTGTGCTGGTAAGTACCGGACCCAACGGAGATGCGCTTCTGTTGGTTCGCTCCGGACCGGGTGCGTTTCACGCCCTGTCACCGGTGTGCACGCATTTAGGATGTGAGGTTCGACCGACGCGTTTCGGTTTTCGATGTCCGTGTCACGGCTCGTCCTTCGATTTCGACGGCAAAGTGGTAAGCGGTCCGGCCAACGAACCGCTGTCCGCTTATCCTGTCCGGGTAGAGGGGACGCGCGTGGAGATTGTCATCCGGAAATAAACAGGGACGGGAAGACGGGAAAGTAACCGACATACAATGGATAATGGACAATGGGTACGAATGTAATTCGTCGTTACAAAACGGGCTATGCCCGTAGCATTATGCGGTGTTTTGTGGGACTTTCATGGCTGCTGACCGTCGGGTATTGCCTGACCGGCATGGACGCCGCATCGGCGCAGACACCCGATACGACCCGTGCCCCGTTTGTGGAGGGCGGCATATACGACAAACCGTTTATCGTGCGGTTGGGAGGGCGAACCTCCATCGGCGGATATGCCGACTTTCATTTCCGGGCACAACGTGAAGCCGGCATCACGGAAGAAACGACCTTTAAGGTACCCCGATTCAATCTTTTTACCTACTCCATAGTCAGCGATCGGATCCGTTTAAGCTCGGAAATCGAGATCGAACACGGTGGCGAAGAGATCAAGATCGAATATGGCGTGATCGACTTCGAGATGAGAGAAGCGCTCAATTTCCGTGCCGGGATCATCCTGTCCCCACTGGGAAAGTTCAATCTGACGCATGATTCGCCGCAAAACGAGTTGACCGACCGTCCGCTTGTAGCGACCGAAATTGTCCCTTCCACGCTTTCCGAGCCGGGGATAGGGTTGTGGGGATCGTTTTATCCGACGCGGCATTCGCGTATTACGTACGAAGTGTACGCGGTCAACGGGTTTACCGAAGGCGTGATCGAAGGGGCGCAGACCCGCATCCGCGACGGGCGAGGGGTGTTGGAAGAAGACAACAATAACGTGCCCGCCTTTGTAGGCCGGGTGGCCGTCAGTCCGTTACGTGGACTGGAAATCGGGGGATCGTTTCATGCGGGGCAGTACAACGTTTCCGTGGAGGAAGGGGCCAAGATCGCCGATCGGCACTATCTGCGCATTCTTGGGGCTGATTGGGAGTACCGACGCGGAGCCTTGTCCTTTCTCGGCGAATACGCTTATGCAAGCGTCGATCTTCCTGTCGGTTTTACAGGGTTTTTGGCCGAAAAACAGCACGGGTTTTATTCCCAAATCGCGTACCGTTTTTTGCGTGGACTTGGCGAGACGTTGCCCGATGCCGGGGTTACGGGTGTCGTCCGGTACGATGCGGTGGATTTTGATACGGCCGTCAAAGGCGATGCGCTCCGCCGAGTTACGCTCGGACTCAATTTTCGCCCTGTCGAGGATGCGGTTTTCAAGATAGACTATCAGATCGGCGAAAGCGCAGACGGGTTAAATAACAAAACCCCGCAACGGGCGTTTCTCTTTAGTGTAGCTGCCTATTTCTAAGCACCCCGATTTTGCTTGACAGTTTTCTCCGCAACCTATAGCCTTTTGATTGCTTTCCGTATGCATTCCGATTTTACGGACCGGGAACCTCTTTCTCGGTTATTTCGCGGCATATCGTGCATCTACCCTTACGCAAGGTCCGGGGCGGATTCCTTGGCAGATCTTGCAAACCTCATCTCAACGATTGTCGGCAGGAATGACCGCGTTTCCTGCAAACCGTCGCAAAATGTATCCCAGAGAGGATCATATAGATGAATATAGATTTGATCGCCCCCGTCATGGACGCCGGTGCTGGCTCGCGTGGTCGCCAGATCACCCCGCTTGGTCTGGGTGTACTCGCGTCACTGACACCGCCGGAACACAACATCCGGTTGTTTGACGAAAATGTCGAGCCGTACCAGTACCGGGACGACGTGGACCTTGTCGGGCTGAGCGTCATGACGGCGCGGGCCACACGGGCCTACGCAATTGCCGATGAGTACCGACGACGAGGCGTGCCGGTGGTGTTTGGCGGATCGCATCCTACGCTGGTTCCGGACGAGTCTATGCGATATGCCGACTCGATCGTGATGGGCGAGGCCGAACTTACCTGGCCCCAGTTGCTCAAGGACTTGGAAAAAGGCCAAATGCAGCAGGTATATCAGTCGCCCCGTTGGGTGGATATGGATGAAGTGCCTATACCCAAACGCGAACTGCTCAGTTCCAGAGCCACCTTTGGGGCTACTTCTATCCAAGCCACAAGAGGTTGCCCGTTTGACTGTAACTTCTGCACGGTGACCAAATTTTTTGGGGGTAGCTATCGGTATCGGTCTATCGACTTGGTAATCAAAGAGGTAGAGCAAGAGTTAGAACGAGGGAAAAAGACATTTTTCTTTGTAGACGACAATATCATCGCCAATCGCCGGTATGCCAAGCAGCTATTCGAGCGACTGATCCCTTACAAAATCAAATGGGGCGGACAGGCTTCCATCACGGCGGCCAAAGATCCGGAGGTGCTCAAACTGGCTGCGGAAAGCGGCTGTATGGCACTTTTTATCGGTATCGAATCGATTTCTAAAGAAACGTTGCATAATGCGCACAAAGACTTTAACAAACCGGAAAACTACGCGGAGAATTTTCAGAAATACCACGACAACGGCATCACCATATTGGCAGGTATCATTTTCGGGTTCGATACGGACGACGAAAGCGTTTTCGAGCGTACCGTGGATTTCTTGGTCAAACACAAGATCGGGCTGGCCAATTTCGGCATTCTGACTCCGCTGCCGGGGACGGAAGTATATACCCTCCTGCACGAAGAAAACCGTATTTTCGAGCGAGACTGGTCCAAATACTCGGCCTCTCAAGTAGTGTTTTATCCTAAACAGATGTCGCCGGAACGTCTGAAAGAAGGCCATGTGTGGGCCAAGAAAGAGTTTTATTCGCTTTCGTCTCTGGCGCAGAGATACTGGGCTAATCGTAGCCATCCGTTCTTTTTTCTCGGCATGAACTATTATTTTCACTGGAATGCAAAACGGGCCTATCAAGGCATGGGACAAGACATAGAGGAAACACGGCAAGCGGCAGAAGCCGAACTGGCCCGCCGTGCCAACATGTCGGACGAAGAGCGTGTGGTCCAGACCCTGGTGGACAACTGCAATCCAAGTGATTAAAACGGGCGAGAATCGGCAACACAGGCTATTCCCCCGGTGTATCTGCGGATACACCTGGGTTTTTTGCGGAGGGAAACGCAATGATCACCGCGATCATACTGGTAAATACGGAGGTGGAAAGGGTCCGGTCGGTGGCGGATGCGTTGACGGAAATTCCAGGGGTGGTGGAGACGTATTCGGTGGCGGGAGACTACGATCTCGTGTCTATTGTCCGGGTAAAACAGCACGAGGATTTTGCCGGCATGGTCACGGAAAACATACGCAACATCCCCGGCATTATTCGGACCAATACACTGATCGCGTTTCAGCAGTTTCCGGGTTCGCTGATGGACCGGGTGTGGAACATCGGCGCCGAAAACAAAACGGAGTAGATATCAGCCCGCTGCCATCCGGAACAGGGCTTCTACGTCGAAGACCAAGTCGTCGATCTTGGCTTGCGACCAGACGCCTTCCAGACGGCGATAGGCGGCGCGCTTGGCGGAATCGTCCCCGACAAAAATCGCCCGAACCAAATCCAGCGCCATCTCCGATTCGGGTTCGGAGACCTCGGTTTGTTCTTGGTACATCGTTTCCGACATACGATCCTCCTTTTCGCATGAGTCCTATAAATTTAGTAGAAGCAAAAATCATGCCTGCTGTAAATACATTTTGGGATGCATCCTGCACCCGGTCGATCTCTCCCCTTTTTCGGACCGTACGAGACGCTATTTTTTTGAGAGGGTCATCCTATCAAGACCATCTAGCTCTCAGGGGTTTTGCTACGGTCTGCATATTTTCTCACAAGTGCGAAGGTTATTTCATGCTTCCTGCGTCAAACATATCCTGTCGAGATGACAAAAATACTTTCTTTGAAGACGATATGGTGAAGAGGCTATCTTGCTTTTGTTCTGCTTCTCTAATTTTTAAATGCGGAGCAAGGGTATGAAGTTCCGGTGGACGGAAAAAATACCGGGTAGATACTCGGAGTTTTGCCTGCTGTTCCGTTCAAAACATCGCCTTATGTGAGGAAAATATGCCGTCCATTTTTTCTGGAATATTTATGCGCAGACTCGGCTTTTTCTGCTGTCTTGCCCTTCTTTCGGCTAAGCCACCAGCCAATGCCGCGCCACCTGTCGAAAAACCCCGTCTTGTCGTCCTTATCGTTATCGATCAATTTCCACACCACTATCTGACGAAATTCGAAGATCTGTTTGGTGCGGGTGGGTTCAAACGTGTTATGTACGACGGCGCATGGATGGCCGATGCTACGTACAGCCATCTTCACGCTTCCACCTCTCCCGGCCACAGCGTCATCGCCTCCGGAACCTACGGATACAAAACCGGTCTGATCGCCAACTCGTGGTACGACAGAACGCTCAACCGCCGCCGCCGTTCGCTCGAAGATCCGGAGCACCTCATCCTCGGCATGAAACCCAACCCGACAGGCCGTGCTTCGACACGCGAACTCGTCGGTTCATCGCTGGCCGACGAACTCCGCATGGCTACCCGGCTTCGAGGCAAGGCGATCGCCGTCACTGCCAAAGACTACAGCGCCATGATCTCCGCTGGAAAATTAGGCACCCCGTACTGGTACGAAGCCGGTCTTGGCAGATTTACCTCCAGCAGCTTTTTTATGAAAGAATTGCCCGCTTGGGTAAACCGGTTTAACGAACGCAAGATACCCGACGCCTCGTTTGGAAAACAATGGACCCGTCTGCTACCTCAAACACTCTACGACGAACGCATGGGACCGGACAACGGCGTCGGAGAGGAAGACAACAGAAAAACCGGCGTCACCTTTCCCCATACAATCACAGGTGGAGAAACACAGCCGGGAACGGGGTTTTACAACGCCTACAAACACACTCCGTGGGGCAACGATCTGGTACTCGAATTTGCGCGCCAAGCCATCGTAGAAGAGATGCTGGGAACCGACAACATCCCCGACCTGCTTATCGTAGGATTGTCCTCCAACGACTATGCGGGACACGACTACGGGCCGGACAGCCACGAGGTAATGGACATCACCATACGGACCGACCGGCAGTTGGAGGCTTTTTTCGCGTTTCTGGATAAGCAAACGGGACTCAAAAATACACTGATCGTTCTTACCTCGGATCACGGCGTTGCCCCACTTCCGGAACGCATCGAGCAATACGGCATTCAGGCAGGACGCGTCGGGGCCGAACCATTGATGCGGCGGGTGGAAACCGCCTTGGATACCCTCTACGGAGAAGACCGGTGGGCGCTCTATCTGACCGATACCGGTCTGTATCTCGACTACGCGGCCATCAAGCGCCGCAACCTTCGGCACGACGAGGTGGAACGGGTCGCAGGCGCGGCGCTTGCGGCGGACTCGTCCATCGCCGGTGTGTTTACCCGTACCCAGATCGTAAACGGCAACCTGCCCGACACCCCGCTCGCCAAAGCCGCGATCCACAGTTTTCATCCGGACCACAGCGGCGATGTCATCCCCATCGCCCGCCCCTACTATCTGATCCTCGACGAATACTCCACGACAGATGTGGGCACCTCGCACGGTCAGCCTCATGAGTACGACGTACACGTTCCCGTGCTGTTCTACGGATCCGCGATACAACCCGGTCGCTACACCCATCCGATTGATATCGCCGACATCGCCCCTACGATATGCCACCTGCTTGGTATCTCCATGCCCTCCCGGCGCGACGGACGTATCATAAGCGAGGTCATTCGGTAATTTTCAGACCGCAAAAAAAATTCGAGGAAATGTGTGTCACGTCACATCTATCACAATTATTTGTGTTATATTTAAGAGATGTGAAGACTCCTTGCTCTCTGCGTGAACGCGAAAATCCTCTTTTCTTCGCCCACGGCGATCGCAAGAGCCACGAACAGCCTATTTCTTATAGGATTCCAAATGAGCACGACACAATACGGGCAATTGGGCAGACACAGCCGGGGCATAGCGCTCGTGGTGGTCGTTTGGTTGCTGTCGGTTGCCCATGCCGTCGCGCAAACTACCACGATGTCCATCAGCAGCGGAACCGGCACGCCGGGCAACACGGTCACGCTTCAAATCGGTATGAACAATTGGGTTCCGGTACAGGGACTCCAGTTTACGATCAAGGACGACTCGGATATCGTGGATGCGGAGACGGTCGTGGCGGCCAGCCGACTCACTAGTGCGGGTTTTTCGCTCAGCTCGTTCAATCCTAACGCAACGACGACCATAGTAATAGCATTTAAATTCGGAAACGACCCCATCCCCATCGGTTCCGGTGCGATCGTCACGGCAACCTTCCGGTTACACGGTCGACTGCTCGACGGCGCATACCCCATCAAGCTGACCGACGTCCTGCTCTCCGACGCCAACGGTAACACGCTTCCCGGCACCGTAACCGTAACCCACGGAACCATC
>VGJU01000195.1 GCA_016867335.1 Candidatus Zixiibacteriota bacterium
CTGTAATCACGATCATCGGAACCGAATCCATATAGGCGGTAGCGATGCCCGTCACCGTATTGGTAGCGCCCGGCCCCGACGAGGCGAGCACCACGCCCGGGCGCCCGGTCGCGCGGGCGTACCCGTCGGCCATGTGCGTCGCACCCTGCTCGTGGCGTACCAGCACATGACGGATTTCCGGGGTTTTGAGCAACACGTCGTACAGCGGAATGACCACACCGCCCGGATACCCATATACCAGGTCCACGTTTTCTTTTTTCAAACACTCCACCACGATTTCCGCGCCGGACAGTTTCATCGTCTGTCCCCCTTTCTGTATGAAACCCTGACGAAATTCAACAACAGAAAACCCTCCAAAAAGGCTTCCATATACGCCATACCACGTACGGCGCAGGTTGAAGTAAAATAAGGGACCTCACGGGGATGTCAAGGGAAAAGTCCAGCGTTTCCCGTGTCTGCCGACCGGAGAAAGCGCTTGACTTGGGCGTTCTTATAGCGTATATGTGAACCGTTCGTTTTTGACGAAATCGTCCGATGGAAACCCGATCAGATATGGAGCGGAGGAACAACAGTGGCACGTGTCAAAGAGCGGATGTCCCGGAAAACGTCCATTCACGGCGACATGGTCGTCCTCAAAGCCTACGAGTGGACAGATTTTATAAAAAGGAATCTCCAGCAGGTAGTCGTCGTGGTGCTTGTCGCCGTAGGGGCCGTTGCGGCGGGATTCGGTTGGTCGTACTACAAGGACGCGAAAACCGACGAAGCGGGACGGGTACTCGCGCCGGGTAACACGGCGGCGGCGCAGGCAAGATACAGCGACGCCATTCCGATTTTCGAACGGGTCAAAAATACCTACGAGGGTGGCGAGGCAGGCATGGAAGCGACGATAAGTCTTGCCCATGCCTATTTTCAGACCGGAAAACATGAAGAAGCGCGCCGAATCTATCAGGAATTTCTGGATACCTATGCCAACAAGGACGACCTGCTGACCATCGCCGCTACGTCGGGTCTGGCCTCTTGTGACGAACAAGCCGGAAAGTTTGAGGAAGCGGCGAAACAGTACGAAATACTGGCGCAAGACCACACCGGCGGATTTCTGGCCCCCAAATTTCTGCTCGACGCGGCACGGTGCTATCAGGCGGCCAACCAAACCGAACAAGCCCGGAAACTGTACAATCAGGTTGTAGAGCAGTATAAAAAATCCGCCCAGTACGTCCGGGAAGCCAAAAACGCGCTGGCAGCCCTATAAGCCATGAGCAAAACCTTCAACTTTGTTCCCGGACCGACGCCGATCCCCGACCGCATCAATCGGCGTATGGCCGAACCCGTTCTTTCGCACCGCTCCGCCGAGTTTAGCCGTCTGCTGGAGCGCGTGTCCGACAACCTCCGCTATCTGTTTCAGACGCAAAACGACGTGCTGGTTCTTACCGCCTCCGGCACCGGAGCCATGGAGGCGGCGATAGTCAACCTGATGTCGTCCGGTGACCGCGTCGTAGCGATTCGTGCCGGAAAATTCGGCGGCAGATGGGTGGAATTGTGCCGAACCTTTGGTATCGACGTAATCCCGGTAGACGTCCCGTGGGGCGAAGCCGTCGATCCCCGACAGGTGGAGACCGTCCTTAACGCCTCCGGTTCGGTCACCGCCCTGCTGGCTACGCACAGCGAAACCTCGACAGGCGTGCTTCACGACATCGAAACGCTCGGAAAAATCGCACGCGAACACGGGTGTCTTTTTGTCGTGGACTCCATAAGCGGTATGGGTGCGAACGAACTGCGCCCCGACGACTGGAACGTGGACGTTGTCGTCGCCGGTTCGCAAAAAGGGTTGATGTTGCCGCCGGGGCTGGCTTTTATCAGTATGAGTACCCGTGCATGGGAACAGACCGGAAAAGCAAGCATCCCGTCGTATTATTTCAGCCTGAAGCGTGCCAAAGACGCCCTGCTCAAAGGGTACACACCGTATACACCCGCCGTCACGCTTCTTTCGGGACTGGACGAGGCGCTTGCCGAAGTCCGGGAAATAGGACTCGAAGCCGTTTACGCACACCACGCCCGTCTGGCCCAAGCGACACGCGCCGGCATAGCGGCACTCGGGCTTTCGCTGTTTGCCCGCACGCCTTCCAACGTGCTTACCTCGGTCGCCCTGCCCTCCGAACTCAATGGCAATGCGCTGCTCAAAATCATAAAATCCGAATGCGGTGTTACCATCGCCAACGGAATGGACGACTATCGAGGCAAGGTGATCCGCATCGCGCATCTTGGTTACGCAGTAAGCCCGTTCGACATGCTGGCCGCGATCTCGGCGCTCGAATACGGGTTAGACAAAATGGGCGTGATGTTCGACTTCGGGGCCGGTGTGGCAGCGGTGCATAGGGGTCTGATGCAAAAGAGATAGAGAAAAAAAACCGGGACAGTACGCGAAGGATTCGAACAAAACAACAAGTGTATACTTTGCAGCGTTGTTGCGGGAGGATGCAATAGGACCGAAGTCATCGACTTCGGTCCTATTTTTTTGGCGGAATATCCCGGATGACGATGGAGCCATAGGAAGTTTCGAGCCAGATACGTTCGCCGCCGCCGTTCAGGATATTGGTGGCGCGGACCTCACCCCGCTCTTCGTCTTCCTCATAAAAGTCCGCCTTGAACGACGAGCGGATTTCGTAGTCGGAAAAATATTCCTTTGTTTTTGGAGCCGGCGCGCCGGATATACTCGCGGTCCACGCGAATACGCGCCTCTATCGTGCCTTTTGCACGCGGGTCTATGTTGAGCCGAATATCGCTGCCCGCGTTGACGAGCGAACTGCGTCTCACTCCCTTAGGCATAATCTCGGCAAAGATGTCGCCCCCGGCGGTTCGGGCATCTACGGCTCCCGTAATATCGTAGAGTTCGATGTCACCGCCCGCCGTATTGGCGGTGACTTCCCCGCTGGCGCTCATGAGCCGTACCATACCGCCGGCAGTGTTGATCGTGGCGCCGCCCCGGACCCGTCCCACCTCGATGTTGCCACCCGCCGTGGAAAGCCGAGCCTCTCCCCCTACGTCGCCCACCAGGATGTTACCGCCCGACGTATTGGCATCCAGCCACTTGCCCACATTACCAATCTTGATATTGCCGCCCGACGTGCGCACATCCAGTTCCGCCGCGGCATCCTCCACCCGTATATCGCCACCGGAGGTCTTCAGATAACCGGTCCCCGATATACGCCCGGTGCGAATGTCGCCCGACGAAGTGGAGACGTCTACCTTGCCCGTTACGTCATCCATCGTGATGTCGCCGTTGGAAGTATGTACCCGTAACCCTCCCGTCAGATTGCCTACGACTTCGATTTCGCCGGAGCCGGTACGCAGGTCTAAGTTGATGTCTTGGGGCACGTCGATCTTGAAACGGACGTATTTGGAACGTTTGGAGCCGCCCGGGGAGAAATCGACTCTTACCGTAGAGCCGGAAGAGGTCACCCGGATATCGTTCATGTTTTCCCTCGACAACCACTCTACCGTGACGACGACCTGCGGTCTTTCCCAGATGGCGATCACCAGTCGCCCACATGGTTGGTCACGTTTAGATAACCACCTCGGCTCACGTCGAACGTTTCGGTTCGCGTCTCACCCTACAGTCGGCGAAAGGTGTCCTTTGTCGCATAAACGACTCCGGTCGCGGCTGTCAACAAAGCCAGCAACGCGATACGGATTACGGTAGATTTCATCGAAAGGCTCCTGAAAATGCGCTACGGGTTTGTCAAACTCTCCACGACGGTTCTGGCTTTCGTGCGTACAAAGGTGTTCTGGTCGGTTTCCATACGCGATTTGAATACGTCTACAAGCACCGGATCCGGACGGTTTTCCGTACGGATCTGCATTTCGAGACGACTTACGGCCTCTATACGCAGTTTGGGATTTTCATCGTAGGTAAGCACATGGATCAATGCTGCTTTGATATCGTCGTCGAACGGATACTTCATTAGCGCCGCATAGGCTTCGTTGCGTACGCCGGTGTTCGGGTCGGATTTGAGCGCCGTGATCAGCGCCCGTTTGATTTCACCTTCGGCAGTGGGATTGCCCTGCGCCCCTGCGGTGCTGATGGCACGCAGACGGACGCCGGGGTTCTGTTCGTTGACCACGGCATGCGCCAGCACCTTCTGGATACGGGGATCGTCCAGCGTGCCTTTGATGCGCACCGGGCGGACCGCCTCGAATACAAACTCGACCCTTCCATCGGACGCATCAGAGTCGATAAACTCCACCCCCGAAATATCGACTTCGCCTTGGTCCATACTCTCTATGCCGTCGGACGAGACCGCGGCAACACCAACCGACTCCACGTTCTTTTGCAGCCCATACATGCCCGTCAGCACGCCGACGGCAAAAAGCACCACACCCCCAGTAACAAAAACCGGCACAGGGCGCACCGCAGGCGAAAACCACTCGGTTCACCCGGCAACACGTCCGCGCAAACGCTGCCAGACCGATTGCTGCGTCCGCTCGTAACGGAGTACGGCCCGCAGATTCCGGCGAGCGTCGTCGAGCAGTGGCGCGCTGGGTTCGGCGGGTCGTGCGTGGCTTAAAAGTCTATGCAGACGGCTCAATCGCGCAAACTCTTCCCGACAGAGGTCGCAACCGGCCAGATGTGCTTCGAACGCTCGGTTTCCCTCGGCGTCCAATTCGCCATAAAGCGAAAGAACCATCTTGCGTTCGATTTCTTGGTGCGTCATGGCACTGTCCTCTTATCCGCAGTAAACCGGCTTCAGACGAGCGCGTAGCCTTTCCGTCGCTGTAAAAAGATACTTTTTGACGGTTCCTTCGGCGCAGGCCATCATCCCGGCGATTTCTCTCAGTTTGAACCCCTCGAAATGACGCAGCGAAAATACCATCCGTTGTTGCGGAGATAGCGCTTCCAAAGCGGCCCGAACCTGTTGATCGATTTCCGCATTGATCAGTGCATCGTCAGTACCCGTCTGGTCGATCAAAAGCGTATCGGTCATCGGTTCCTCATCCTCCTCCCCCGCATCGAGCGAAACAAACGACTGGTTTTTACCCCGGCTCTAGTGCGTCAGACACACATTGACGACGATACGGTACAGCCATGTCGAAAACTGACTCTTGAACTGAAACTTAGGCAGGGCCCGAAAACCCGGATAAAGACTTCCTGATAAATGTCCTTGGCCTCTTCCTCGTGATCGCAGTAAGACATGGCGATAGACAGCACTTGCTTGTCATACCGGTATACAAGCTCTTCAAATGCCATCGTGTTGCCGCTCTGGGCCATCACGATAAGCGTATGATCATCCATGCCGGTAGCCATGACTTGCCGTGTCTCCGAACCGTTTGTCGCTGTCTTCGCTCCAACTGGAGATACGACCTCACAAAACGGATAATGGTTGTGGGAGACGACAATTTTATATTTCTTTAAAGGTATCGCAAGAAAAATGGGAAACCTTCAACCTTAGGGTTCAGGAGCAGAGTATGATGAACACAGTCAATGTGCTCGACCATATTTCCGTAACGGTCAGCGATCTGGAACGTTCTCTGGCGTTTTATCGCGATATGCTCGGTCTGAAAGAGGTAGAGCGTCACCGACTCGAAGGCGAAACCATATCGCGGATGACCGGTAAGAAGAATGTGGTCATGCAGGTGGTACGGCTTGCTGCGCCCGATACACCCGGCGTTTTGATCGACCTACAGCAGTATGTGTACCCGACAGGAGAGGTTTCGACGGCAAAATTGGGCGACGCGGCACATGCGCACTTCTGTTTTGGCGTTCCGGATGTGCGGCAGGCGTACCAAGAGCTTTTGGCAAAAGGCGTGGAGTTTATATCCGATCCGGTCTGTTTCGATCTGGAATGGGGTGTCGTTCACGTAGTATTTTTCAAAGACCCCGACGGTTTTATTCTCGAACTGGTACAAAGCCCGATCGAAACCAAAACGGGGCATTCGTCGTACGGAGGAACAGAATAATATGCCGAGCTACGACCTTGGCGGCCAAGTTGCCATTGTGACGGGTGGTGCGCGCGGCATTGGACGGGCCATTGCGTTGCGTCTGGCACATGAGGGGGCAAATGTCGCTGTCGCCGACGTAAATACAGACGGTGCGGCAGAAACGGTGCACGACATCGAGCGAATCGGAGGCGACGCCTGTGCGCTTTGCGTGGACGTGACCCGCAAGACGGACGCCGATCGCATGGTGCTCGACACGGTCGGCCGTTTCGGTCGGGTGGACATCCTGGTCAACAACGCCGGGGTCGGCGCCGTAGCGCCTCTGCTGGATACCGACGAAGCGACGTGGGATGCGCTGATGAACGTGAATGCAAAGGGCGTACTCCTGTGCTCACAAGCCGCCGCGCGGCGGATGATCGAGCAGGGGTGGGGGGGACGCATTGTCAACAATGCGTCGGGGGCGGGCAAGATCGCGCCGGGAAAAGACATACCGCTCGGTGCCTACGCGGCCAGCAAACACGCGGCCGTGGCCCTCACCCGACAGATGGGTCTGGAGTTGTCGTCTTATCATATCCTGGTCAACTGTATCTGCGGGGGTATCGTAGACACCGACATGTGGAATCTGATCGACCGGGAGATCGCTCGACTGGAACAGGCTCCCGCCGGGTCGATCAAAACGCGCGCGGTCGCATCCATCCCGGTCGGGCGTATCCAGCAACCGGAGGACATCGCCGGTATGGTCGCCTTTCTCGCCTCCGCCGACGCCGGATATATCACCGCGCAAACTTTTAACGTCTGCGGCGGGATTCTGCCGTACTGAGAGGGTATACGCAGGCTCCGCCTGTCAGGGATATGCAAGGGAGGATACGTTGAAAACAAACAAAGTGCGACAGCGGTTGTACGCCGGAGAGCCTACGCTGGGCTGTTTTCTCGGACTCGGCAGCCCCCATGTCGCCGAGTTGCTTGGACATGCCGGATTCGATTGGCTCGTTGTCGAAACCGAGCACAACGGGTTGGACTCGGCAGAAATCGAACGCATGTTGATGGCAATAAACGGGACCGATGCCGTTCCGCTGGTACGTATACCCGCGGCGGACCCGGTCTTTATCCAGCGTGCGCTCGACATGGGTGCGATGGGCATCGTCGTGCCCATGATACGCACAGCGGCCCAAGCCGAGGCCATCGTGCGCGCCACCCGCTATCCGCCGTTGGGAACACGCAGTTTCGGCCCCTTGCGGGCCTCCCGATATACGTTGGACAATGCGGACTATTTTGCGCAGGCCAACGACAACCTGTTGGTCGTCTGTATTCTGGAAACCGCCGAAGCCGTAGACAACCTCAAAGACATCGTCGCAGTGCCGGGGGTAGACGCGTTGTTTCTCGGCCCCTTTGATCTGTGTCTTTCGCTTGGGCTGGATCCTATGCGACAACCTCATCCGGAAATCGAGGAGATCGCCCAGCGCGCGCTGGCGCAGTGCCGCAGGTACGGCATCGCCATGGGAATGGGAGCCGGCACGCCCGAAGAATTGCAAACACGCCGGACGCAGGGCGTAACGATGCTGGGA
>VGJU01000196.1 GCA_016867335.1 Candidatus Zixiibacteriota bacterium
AGAAAATTTGTATGTCCGATTTTAACGCCGCCGGACGTCATATCCTCGGTATCGACATTGGTGGGACCAAGTTGGCCGTGGTCGCCGCCGATCGGGGCGGCAACGTATTACACAAGGTTCGCCGGGCTACCGAGGCCGCGCGCGGGCCGCGCGTCATCGTGGACACGCTGTGTGACATGGCCCGCGAAGCCATGACGATGGCCGCGACAGACCCAAACGACATTGCCGGCATCGGCGTAAGCTGCGGCGGTCCGCTCGACACCGCCACCGGCATGGTGTATTCGCCGCCCAATCTTCCAGGATGGGACGGCATTCCGCTTAAAGCGTGGCTGGAAGAAGGGTTGGGTATCGCCACGTGTATCGAAAACGACGCCAACGCCAGCGCGCTTGCCGAATGGCTCTACGGCGCCGGACGCGGATACCGTAACGTCGTGTATATGACGATGAGTACAGGCATCGGCGGCGGTCTTATTCTCGACGGACGGTTGTACCGGGGGACCGGGGATGCGGCGGGCGAGGTGGGGCACATGACGATTCTGCCGGGCGGTCCTCGTTGCGGATGTGGAAAAAACGGGTGTCTCGAAGCGCTATGCTCCGGTCCCGCCATCGCCCGCCGTGCCCGCGAGGCGCTTGGCCATGACGCCGCATCGCGCATGCTCGAACTGACCGGCGGGAACATGGAGGCCGTCACCGCGGAAACCGTCATGGAGGCCGCACGCCAAGGCGATGCCAGCGCCCTCCGACTCGTAGACGAAACCGCCTATTACATGGCTATCGGGTTGGGCAATATCGTCAACGTACTCAACCCCGAAATCATCATCATCGGAACCATTATCGTAAAAGCGGGAGATCTGTTGCTCGACCCCATCCATCGCTATCTGCGGCAGGAGACGTGGGACCGTGTGTACCGGATGGTACGCATTGCGCCTGCCGAACTCGGCAATGCGGTGGGAGACCTCGCCGCCATCGCCGTCGTCGAGGAAATGCTAAAGGGCTAAACAGGAACCCAGTGGCCCGGCCATGGGTACAACGTACACGAAACGCTACGGAGAACGATTTTGCTGGATTGGGACACACTCGGCCGGGAGGCCGTAACATTGCTCAGCCGCTATGTGCAGATCGATACGACCAACCCACGGGGAAATGAGAAAAACGCCGCCGTCTTTATGGGAAGCCTACTCAAACATGAAGGGATTCCATACCAGATTTTTGAGTCGGCGCCGGGCCGTGCCACGCTGTACGCGCGGCTCCGAGGCGACGGGTCGCGCAGACCCGTGATCCTGCTCAGCCACAGCGACGTCGTGCAGGCAGACCCGCAACATTGGAGCGTAGACCCCTTTGGCGGCGTCATAAAAGACGGCTATATTTGGGGGCGCGGCACGCTCGACATGAAAAATCTCGGCATCGCCGAACTGGTGGCGTTTCTAGCGTTTCACCGGTCGAAGTTTCCGCTCGAACGTGACCTCATTCTGCTTGTCACCGCCGATGAAGAGACCGGCGGCAGTATGGGAGCCGGCTGGTTTGTCAAAAACCAGCCCGAACTGGTTCGGGACGCCGAATTTCTAATCAACGAAAGCGGCAAGGGACGCATGGAAAACGGTACGGTCGTCTTTGCCATCGATATCACCGAAAAAACGCCGTGCTGGCTGCGTCTTACCGCCACAGGCGAACCCGGTCACGGATCACGTCCTAAGACAAACTCTTCGGTCAATCGGTTGTTGCGCGCGCTAAACCGAGTCATGGCCTACGAACCACCGGTACGGCTCACACCGCCCGTAGAAGCGTATTTCAAGGGAACCGCGTCGCTTAGAAAAGGACTGCGCCGCAAACAGTTTTCCGATATCCGGGCTTCGCTCGAAAATCCGGAATTTCTGGCCGAACTGTACCAAAACTCACAGTACAGTGCGCTGTTGCGGAACACGATCTCGATCACCATGCTGCAAGGAAGTTCCAAGATCAATATCATCCCGCAAACCGCCATCGCCGAACTGGACTGCCGTCTGTTGCCGGGCGAAGACCCCGACGCGTTTGTCGAAGAAATACGCCACGTCGTGGATGATGAAGGTATTCGCATAGATACACTGTTGTCCTTCGGCAACACAGCCTCGCCGTTCAACTCGCCCTTTACCGACGCGGTTCGCACCGTAGTATCGCGTTATTATCCGGGTGCGGAGGTGACGCCGAACGTGTTGTCCGGATTTACAGACAGCCACTTTTTCCGGGAACTGGGTATCGGATGTTACGGTTTTATGCCGTTTCTGTTGCCGGACGAAGACTTGCGCGGCATCCACGGAAACGACGAACGCATATCCGTGGAAAATATGAGCCGGGGACCGAAAATCCTGTACGAGGTGTTGGAGAGACTGTGTGGGAAATAATGCCGATTTTGGATTGAAGGGGATATGAGCCGGTTGGAGAGATAGGGTTTCGATGATAAGAGGCGGGACATAATCCTTTTTTGGAGGAAGCGATGAAGGCAATAAAAGTAAGAGAATTTGGCGGGCCGGAAGTGATGAAACTGGAGGATACGGCGGATGTCGTCGCCGGAGAGGGGCAGGTGGTGGTGCGGGTTCATGCCGCCGGGGTAAACCCCGTGGATACCTATATCCGCACGGGAACCTACGCAGTCAAACCCAACCTGCCGTATACACCCGGTCTCGACGCTGCCGGAGTGGTGGAATCGGCGGGTACAGGCGTGACCCACGTCAAACCCGGAGACCGCGTATATATTGCGGGCAGCATCAGCGGATCGTACGCCGAGAAGACGCTGTGCAACTCCGGTCAGGTTCATCCACTTCCCGACAACGTTTCCTTTGCGCAGGGTGCTTGCGTGTTCGTTCCTTACGGAACCGCCTACCGAGGGTTGTTTCAGCGCGGTGGGGCCAAAGCGGGTGAGACCGTCCTGATCCACGGTGCGAGTGGAGGCGTCGGTACGGCGGGGGTTCAGTTGGCGCGTGCCGCAGGACTGACCGTCATCGGAACCGGCGGAACCGAACGAGGCCGCGCACTCGTAAAAGCACAAGGCGCGCATCATGTCGTCGATCACGGCGATCCCGACTATCTCCGACAGATCATGGACCTTACGGAGGGTAGAGGCGTCGATATGGTGCTCGAAATGCTGGCCAACGTAAACCTTGCCAAAGACCTTACCCTGCTGGCGCGGGGCGGGCGCGTCGTGGTCGTCGGCAATCGGGGGACCATAGAAATCAATCCAAGAGAAACCATGGGACGCGACGCCTGCATCATGGGGATGGTGTTGCTCAATACGCCCGCCGCCGAGTTGGCGTCCATCCATGCCGGTCTTTACGCGGGTCTCGAAAACGGCTCGCTACGTCCTGTGGTCGGACAGGAAATCCCGCTTGCGGAAGCCGCTCGTGCGCACATCGCCGTCATGGAGCCGGGCGCATACGGCAAAATCGTCCTGATCCCGTAAACGGAGACCGGCGTTCAAGAGATTCTCTCGCTTTACCCTTCATCCTTCACACCTCTTTAACGGAGCGGCGCATGGCGAATCCTCTCGTGGAACTGAGTACATACGGCCAGAGTCCCTGGCTGGATAATATAAGCCGCAGTCTGATCTCGTCCGGCAAACTTCAGAAGATGATCGACGAAGACGGTCTGCGCGGTGTGACCTCGAACCCGGCCATTTTCGAAAAATCGATCAACAGCAGCGCGGATTATGACGAAGAGATCCAGACGCTGTCGGCGCAGGGTAAGTCGGCCATCGAGATTTACGAGACGTTGGCTATCAAGGACATTCAGGCGGCCACCGATGTCATGGCTTCGGTATATGGCAAAACCGGCGGCAGAGATGGCTTTGTCAGTCTCGAAGTGTCTCCGAATCTGGCCAACGATACACCCGGGACGATAGATGAAGCGCTTAGGCTTTGGAAAGCGGTAGATCGTAAAAACGTCATGATCAAAGTACCGGCGACCGACGCGGGTATTCCCGCCATTCGCAGGCTGATCGCCGAGGGGCTTAACGTCAATGTGACGCTGATGTTTTCGTTTGCCGTGTACAAGGCGGTAGCCGAGGCCTATATCGCGGGTCTGGAGGATCGCGCCGCGGCAGGCGGCGATCTGAGCCGCGTCAACAGCGTCGCCAGCTTTTTTATCAGTCGTATCGACACGCTGGTGGACAAGATGCTCGACGAAAAGGCAAAAGCGGCATCAGACGAGGCGACACGCGAGAACATCCGAGGGCTTGTCGGAAAAGTCGCCATCGCCAACGCGGCGGTGACCTATGCCCGGTTCAAGGAGGTATTCTCGGATGCGCGCTGGCAAAAACTCGCCGCAAAGGGTGCGAGGTGTCAGCGCGTGCTCTGGGCCAGCACCAGCACCAAAAATCCACAGTACCGAGACGTCATCTACGTCGAAGAACTCATCGGCGCAGACACGGTCAACACTCTGCCGGATGCTACACTGGAGGCATTTCGTGATCACGGGCGTCTGCGCCCCTCCCTTGATGAGAGCATAGACGTCTCGCGCCAAATCATGCAGACCGTAGACGATGTGGGCATCTCCATGGATCAGGTCGGAAAAATGCTTGTCGAAGACGGGGTTCAGAAGTTTATCGAACCGTTCGAAAAACTGCTCGGCGCCATCGAGCAGAAACGTCTACAGCCCGCCGAGAGCAAATGAAATGAGCCAGCATACCTATGGGATTGGATCGTATCGAAACGCGGTGTCGGAGGCACTGAATACGGCGCACACCGAACGGATCGGCGAACGTATTTGGAAGGCCGACACAAGCGTATGGAGTGGCAGAGACGAAAACCGCTGGGTAGGTTGGCTGCATATCGTGGACCAACAGCAGGCACAACAAAACACCTTTTCGGGCATTGCCGCCGACATCCGGAAAACGGGATTTTCAAACGCACTGCTGCTTGGCATGGGGGGAAGCAGTCTGTGTCCCGAAGTCATGCGCATGACATTCGGAAAAATCTCCGGCTACCCGGAACTGTTCGTACTCGACTCCACCGTCCCGGCACAGGTGGCCCGTTTCGAAAAAGAGATAGACTTGCGCAACACCGTTTGCATCGTGGCCAGCAAATCGGGCAGTACGACCGAACCCAACGTATTCCGGGACTATTTTTACGACCGTCTCGAACAGGTCGTCGGAACAGGGCGCGCAGGCGAACGCTTTATCGCCGTGACCGATCCGGGTTCGATGATGGAGGCGGACGCCAAACGGAGAAATTTTCGCCTTATTTTTTACGGCGTTCCGGAAATCGGCGGACGCTATTCGGCGCTGTCGCACTTTGGCATGATCCCCGCCGCCGTCATGGGAGTGGACGTTTCCGCGTTGCTCGACCGCGCTGGCGACATGGTTCGCCGGTGTGGACCGTCGGTCCCTGCGGACGAAAATCCGGGGCTAAAACTCGGCATAACGCTCGGTGTGTTGGCCAGAGCAGGCCGTGACAAAATGACCATCGTAACTTCGCCCGCGTTGTGGGACTTTGGCGCGTGGATGGAACAACTTATCGCCGAAAGCACCGGCAAGGAAGGCAAAGGGCTGATTCCGATAGACGCCGAAACACTCGGCGCACCGGACGTATACGGGAACGACCGCGTTTTTGCCTATATCCGTCTTTCCTCAAATGCCGATCCGGCGCAGGACCGCGCGATGGACGCGCTCGAAACCGCAGGACACCCGGTGATCCGGCTTGAGATGGACGACCCGCTTGATATGGGCGCCGCGTTTTTCCTGTGGGAGTTCGCCACCGCAGCGGCAGGTCATATGCTCGGTATCAACCCGTTCGATCAGCCCAATGTACAGGAAAGCAAAGATTATACCAAAAACCTCACCGACGCCTACGAGCAAACGGGAAGCCTGCCCGCCGAAGAGCCGGTGTTCGAGGGCGAAGGGCTCCGTCTGTATACCGACACGGCCAACACGGCGGACTTGAAAAATCGAGTTCCCCCCGATGCTTCGCTCGATACCTGGATCGCGGCGCATGTCGGGCGCATCGGACCGGGAGATTATGCGGCCTTTAATGTGTATGTAGATATGAACGAAACGAACCACCGCTCTATCCAAACCCTGCGACACCGGGTGCGTGATACCAAAGGGGTTGCCACGACGCTGGGGTATGGTCCTCGTTTTCTGCATTCGACCGGTCAGTTGCACAAGGGCGGCCCCAATTCGGGTGTATTTTTCCAGATCACCTGCGACGATGCGCACGATCTGGAGATTCCGGGTAGACGATTTTCCTTTGGGACGCTCAAGACGGCTCAGGCGACCGGCGATCTGCTGGCACTGAGCAGCCGCAAGCGCCGTCTGCTTCGTATCCACCTCCCTGCCGACGTGGCAGGGGGGCTTGACCGGATCCGGGAGGCCGTACACCGTGCAACCGCCGGATGATCTTATCCTTTCGTATTGCCCACTTCACCTTTCCCTTAAAGGGGTATATCATGCAACTCGCCATGATCGGACTTGGCCGCATGGGCGGCAATATGGTCCGTCGGCTGATGCTCGGCGGTCACGACCTGGTGGTATTCGACCAGAACCCGGATACCGTAAAACAGTTTGTCTCCGAAGGGGCTACGGGTGCATCGTCATTGGCCGATCTTGTGGGCAAACTCTCCAAACCCCGGGCCGCGTGGGTCATGGTTCCCGCCGGGGGACCGACGGATCAGGCGGTGGACGCGCTGGCGCAACTCATGGAACCCGGCGATATCGTGATCGACGGCGGCAACTCGTATTTCAAGGACGACGTACGCCGGTCGAAAGCGCTCAAGACCAAGGGGCTGAACTACGTAGATGTGGGCACGAGCGGCGGTGTGTGGGGACTCAAACGCGGGTACTGCATGATGATCGGTGGCGAGACTTCCGTGGTCGAGCATCTGGACCCGATTTTCAAAACACTCGCGCCCGGTCCCGATCCGGGAACGACCGCCGCTTCGAAAGCCGAGGCGGGCTATATCCATGCAGGGCCGGCCGGGGCGGGACATTTTGTTAAGATGATCCACAACGGTATCGAATACGGCATGATGCAGGCGTATGCCGAAGGATTCGAGATTTTCAAACAGGCGGCATCCGATCGGGTGGCGGAAGACCACCGCTATCACCTCAACCTGCATGACATCGCCGAAGTGTGGCGTCACGGCAGTGTAGTCAGTTCATGGTTGCTCGACTTGCTCGAAATCGCCCTGCGCGACGATCAGGAGTTGGCGAACTTCAGCGGACATGTATCTGATTCCGGAGAGGGCCGCTGGACCATCCTTACGGCCATCGAAGAAGATGTGCCGGCCAACGTGCTGACGACCTCGCTGTACACCCGGTTTCGGTCGCGTCAGGACAACTCGTACGCCGAAAAAATCCTGTCAGCGCTCCGTTTTCAGTTTGGCGGCCACGTAGAACGCCCGACGGGCGGATGAAGGAGCGGTATCCATGGCAGCGAAAGACAAAAAACTGGTAGACGTCCATGCCGGACTGCGCGACGTACGGTCCGAACAACGCGCCGGCTCGTGCG
>VGJU01000197.1 GCA_016867335.1 Candidatus Zixiibacteriota bacterium
TTTCAACCGTGCCTATCGTGGTCATCCGATGCCACAGACGCTCGAAGCCTTCAAGGTGGCCGAACGCACCGGTTTAAACAACCGCCGGATGCTTGTCGCCATGGGTATCGCCACCGTAGTCGGCATCGCCGCCGCCTACTGGGGTATGCTTCACATCTTTTACCGATACGGTATACATGGCAGCATCATCGGACCGGGCGACACCTTTGGACGTGAACCTTGGGTCCGGCTCCATGCATGGCTTACCGACCCGCTTTTTCAAGGACCGAACCTGCCACAGTCCATCGCCATAGGCGTCGGTGTGATCTGGGTGGCGATATTGGGAGCCTTCCGACTGTGGTTTACTTGGTGGCCTCTGCATCCGGTAGGGCTTGCCGTGTCCTCAAGTTGGTCGATGGGGATGCTCTGGTTTCCCATGTTTCTCGGCTGGGCGATCAAGGCGCTGTTGCTTCGCTACGGAGGTGCGGCGGCCTACCGCCCCGCCATCCCGTTTTTTATAGGACTTGTGCTGGGTGAGTTTGTCGTTGGCAGTTTCTGGAATCTGTTTGGCGTGGCGTTTGGCGTAGATACCTACCACTTCTGGCCGTACTGAAACGCTTCTTGCTATGAGCCGATCCGTCGTTTTCTGGCCTCTACTTGCCGCATCAGCCATCGTGGCTACGGTATACGTGGCGTTTCGCATGAGCGTGCCCGCCGAACATCGCTCTGGCCGGGCCGAAGGCATCGTGACCGATTACGCCGCTGCATCCGCCGAAATAGACACCGATCGTTTGCGGGCTACCGTCGAGACGTTGTCACGTTTTTCTTCGCGGATGACCGGGTATCCGGGTGCATCGGCCGCCGCCTCGTTTCTTCGCGGGGAATTTGTGCAGATGGGTTTTGAGCGCGTAGACTCCACTGGGTTCTGGGTTCCCGGCGGCAAGGCGCGACAGACGTCGGAACGATTCTCCGTCGTCGTGCCGATAGACGAAGGCGCTCGGATCGAAATAGCGGACTCCACCGGCACGGTCCGCTCGATCCCGTTGTATGGGTTGTGGCCCAATCTGGCACGCACCTCGTCGGTCGCCCCGGAAGGGATTGCAGGGCCGCTCGTATACGCCGGTGTCGGCACCCCCGGCGCGTTTAACGGTTTGCCTGTGGAAAACAGTCTGATTCTGCTCGACTTCAACTCCGGACAGAACTGGCTTACTGCCGCCTCGCTCGGCGCGCGCGCGGTCGTCTTTGTCGAGCCGGAGGAAACGGATCGAGGCGAGGCCGAAAAAAAGTTTTTGTCCGTCCCCGCCGACATCCCCCGGTTCTGGGTCGGTAGGATGGATGGGGCCCTGTTGAAAAGTCTCGCGGCGTCGGGTAAAACCGCACTCATCTTTTCACGCATGACGTGGGCGACCCGGACGGCGGAAAATGTCTATGCGTTTTTGCCGGGGACCGATCCGGCGGTGGCGGACGAGGTTGTCGTGCTGGAGGCATACTACGACGCGATGTCCGTCGTCCCCGCGCTGGCGCCGGGCGCGGATCAAACCTCTGGCATCGCCGGTTTGCTCGAACTGGCCCGTTTTCTTAAAACACACCCGCTCAAACGCCCCGTGATTTTTATGGCCTCCGCAGGCCACGGACAGGCGCTGGCAGGCGCAAAACACTTTGTAAAAACACATCTGCGCCACTCCGGCGCGGCATTAAAAGTCGCCCTGTTTATCGGTCTCGACCTGTCAAGCGGTTCACAGCGGGTAGGGTTTTTTTACAAAGGGTATTTCTATGATCAGACACAACGATATCTACAACCCTGGGTCTCACCGCTTGGCAGACAGGCTACGGCGCTTGCAGAAGAGACGGCCCAAGCGGTCGGGCTTGTGTCAGACGCCCTGTTTGTGGACGGAATCAATCCTTCCAAGGGGCGTCCGTGGCAGTCGTACGTGCCCGGATTTATCGCGCTTGATAGCGAACCCGTGATGCTTTCCGGAACTCCGGGTCTTTCCTTCACTACCATAGAAGATGCACGCCCGCGGCTGGATACGCCTTTTGATACGCCCGACCGGGTCCGTATAGAAAACGTGGTCCGTCAGATGCAGACGCTTATCTGTGTGTTGCCCAACCTGCTCAACACATCGGGACCGTATTTGACCAAACGACTGACCGATCTGTGGACGACGCTGTACGGACGCGCCGTCGAGTTCGACGTGTCGGCCAACGTCGTGCCCGACAAGCCCGTGCCAGGGGTTTTTGCAACGGTCATGCCTCGTTTTGGGGCGCGCACGCTCATGGGGGTCCGCACACTCCCTATCGCGCTTGCCGACAAAGAGGGTCGGTTCGAAATCGATGGGCTTCCTGCGGTGCGCGGCGTGAGCAGGGAGCGCGCCACAGTCGAAATGGCCGTCTACGCCGTCGATACGGCAACGGGCGCGATTCGGTACGCGCCCGACCGGGGCGAGCAGGGAGCGGGCAGCTTTCCCATTCTGGTGCGCATGATCAGTGCCCGGCGTGAGGCGACCGTGGTTCTGTTCCGTTGTGTGCCGATGAACCTGCTCGAATTGGTGGATCAGCGATATTATACGCCGTTTGTACAGACGTCGCTCTACGACGCCGGTACCAACGGCACGCCGTTTATCTATGGATACGCCTATCCGACTACCGGTTCCATGGATACGTTCTTGCCCGCGATGACGTTGTTTGGCGCCCCCGGATCGCGGTTGCGGGCAACCATGAGTTCGGGGATGGCCGGACGCCAACTGCTCCTGCTCAACGCCCGCGAGGACGATCCCGACGGCGCGGGGTTTCGCTTCGAAACCGAGTCGCCCGACGCGCCGCCGTATCTTCCGTTTCAGACGGCGTCCGATATATGGCAACTCGACGAATCGCGTATCCGGGAGTTCGCACGTCACGGTATTTCCAACCGCCAAGTAGACCGACTCCATGCTGCGGCGCGAAACTATCTCGACCGGGCCCAGAACGCGTTGAAAGACCGCCACTATGATGTGTATACGGCGGCCGCCAAGGCGGCGTGGAGCCTCGAATCCCGTGCCTATCCCGACGTGCTCGACACCGTTCAGGATGCCATACTGGGGGTGCTGTTCTATCTGACGTTGCTCGTCCCGTTTGCCTATTGCACGGAGCGGCTTGTCTTTTCCGCGCGCCGCATCGAAAGGCGCATCGCGGGCACAACAGGGATTTTCATGGCCGTCTTTCTAGTGCTACAGACCGTACACCCGGCTTTTTCGATCACTTTTACCCCGCTTGTGGTTTTGTTGGCGTTTTTGATCATCGCCATGGCTTCTGCCGTGATCGTCATCGTGACGATGAAATTCGAAGCGCGGATGTCACGGCTGAAAATCGACCGCGAGGGCCGTCACGACGACGACGTAAGTCGTACCGGCGCGATGACGACGGCGGCGGCGCTCGGTATCGCCAACATGCGCCACAGACCGTTTCGCACGCTCTTGACCTGTATCACGCTCACCCTGCTCACCTTCTCGGTCATGTCATTTACCTCAGTAAACCGGTATCTACGGTTAAACGAGGTGGTCTTTGGCAACGATTTACCACCCTATCAGGGACTGTTGCTTCGTCACCGAACATGGGAGCCGCTGGCCGAGGAGGCGTTTGCCGTGCTGGGCAACGAGTTTGGAAAACGCGGCCCGGTCGCGCCGAGAGCTTGGCACTATGCGGCGCGTATCGGTGATCAGAGCTATGTGGACCTCAGGCATCCGGACACCGACTCGCTTTTCGTCGCCACCGCGCTGGTAGGGCTTTCGCCGCAGGAAACGACCCTGCGGCCCGGTCTGACCGACTGTCTTGTTGCCGGGCGATGGCTTACGGAATCGGATCGAGCAGGTGTCGTGTTGCCTGCGGGTGCTGCCGCAAAGTTAGGTATCCCGGCACGTCTCGACCGCCCCACCGAAATCCTCGTAGGGGGACGCCCTATGCCGGTTGTGGGTATATTCGACCCGGAAAAACTCGACCGTTTAGCCGATCTGGACGGTGAACGCCTGACACCCGTCGATTTTGTTCAAATGTCCGAACGCAGAAAACAGGGACCGCCCGACCCCGAAGAATTCGAGGAGTATGTCCATCTGTCTACCCGAAATGTCGCCCTGTTGCCTTATGGGTATGTCATGAACGCCGGAGGACGGCTTTACTCGGTGGCGATGGGCTTGGAAGACGCCAAGCAGGTGACGGAGACATTGGACCTGCTCATGCCGCGCACCGCGTTGACGCTTTTTGCGGGAACCGGCGAGCGCGTCCTGCTGTACAGCACGATAGGCGCCACTGCGGTAGGCGGGCTGAGCGAGCTTTTTATTCCCATGATGATCGCGGCGTTGATCGTCATGAATACCATGTTAGGATCGGTATACGAACGAGGCAGAGAAATAGGCGTGTTTAATGCGGTAGGGCTTGCGCCCGGACACGTATCCGCCCTGTTTGTAGCCGAAGCGGCGGTATATGCGGTGCTGGGCGTCGTCTGCGGGTACTTGCTGGGCCAGTCGGCGTCGTCGGTCCTCGTCCGGTCGGGGCTGTTGCCGGGGTTCGAACTCAACGTGTCTTCGCTGGCGGCAGTGGGCGCAAGCCTGCTTGTCGTGGCGGTGGTGCTGTTGTCTACCGTGTACCCGGCACGGCTGGCATCGCGTATGGCTATGCCAGCCGCAGAAATGGGGTGGCGGCTCCCGGAACCCGTGGACGACCGGCTCGATATTTCGCTCCCCTTTACCGTCACCGGAGCGCACGCGCGCGGGCTGAATATGTTTCTAAAAGAATGGCTGACGGCGCACACCGAGGTGGCGGTAGGCGATTTTTCCTGCGAAGACGTACGTCTAGCTCCGGATACCGGAAATATCGCGCTGTCGTGCGTGGCATGGCTGACCCCGTACGATCTGGGCGTAAGCCAGCACGTCGCGCTGTATACGACGGCAACGGACGATCCGGGCATCTTCTCGCTCGACGTTCGGATCGACCGGATCAGCGGTGACCGGCAAAGCTGGTTTAGGCTCAACCGTCCGTTTCTCAACTTGTTGCGACGTCAGTTTCTGCTGTGGCGCACACTTGGTCATACCGGGCAAACGCTGTATAACGAACGGTTTTACCACCAGGTTACCCGGTAGGTTTTGCGAGCAAAGACCCGTCTGTCGTCGAGAAGAAACGCTCCGGGCACGGACGGCGACAGT
This sequence comes from Candidatus Zixiibacteriota bacterium, assembly GCA_016867335.1. GTDB lineage: Bacteria > JAAXHH01 > JAAXHH01 > JAAXHH01 > JAAXHH01 > VGJU01. Next base: position 5,154 of record VGJU01000197.1, read on the forward strand.
ACGGCGAGTAATGCCTGGTCATACCCACGCAAGCGAGTATCCTATTGCTTTTTACAAGATTCGCTGGCGGAGTCCGTACAGGCTAAATGGCTCCAAGGTGTAGGAATGGAAAAGCCTGACGGCCCGGCGGCGAGGTAATGCTGATGCGGAACACCGTTTTTGAGCGAGAGTTGGTGTTGATCGGCGGCGGTCATGCCCATGTGCAGGTCGTAAAAAAAATCGGCATGGGGCTTTCGTTGCCCGGTGTCCGGGTGACACTGATTGCGGACCGGCCCGTTGCGTGGTATTCCGGGATGTTGCCCGGATGTTTGGCCGGGCTGTACACCCCCGACGAGATCGGTGTCGAGCTTCGCCCGTTGGCCCGGTGGGCAGGTGTCCGTTTTGTACAGGCGACGGTTTCCGGCATCGACCCGTATCTGCGGCAGGTGGTTTTCGATGACCGTCCCTCCATCGGCTATGACGTCTTGTCGCTCAACATCGGGTCACAGACCCGGGGGATGGATCTGCCCGGTGTGCGTGCGTTTGCAATTCCTACGCGCCCGCTTGGGACGTTGCTTGAAAAACTTTCCATTTTTGAATCGGATTTTGTCCCCGGCGACGGTCCTCCTCAGGTTGTGGTGACGGGCGCGGGCGCGGCGGGTGTGGAACTTGCGATCGCCATGCGGCTTCGCTGGCAAAAGCGTTTTGGCCCGGTTTCCGTATTGCTGGCGGATGCGCACCCGGACGTGCTTATGAGTCATGCTCTGAACGTCCGGCGGATGGTGCGCCAGCGGCTTGACAAATACGGCATCCGTCACGTTGCAGACGCCCGCGTCGAACGGGTCGAGTTGGACACGCTTTATCTGTCGGACGGTTCGATCCACCGATTCGACGTGTTGTTGTGGGCCACGGGCGGCGCGCCCCCCGCCCTGATCGCCCGTTCCGGGTTGGATACCGACGACGCCGGGTTTGTCCGTGTCGGCCAAACGCTCCAGACGCTTAGATTTCCGGACGTGTTTGCCGTAGGCGATTGCGCGCATTTTGACGACCGTCCCCTGCCCAAAGCGGGGGTATATGCCGTTCGTCAGGGACCTGTGCTTGCCGAAAATCTAAGTCGTTTTTTTCACGGCACTACCCTCAAACCCTACCGTCCTCAGCGCGCCTTTTTGTCGCTTTTGCTTACCGGGAACCGCGAGGCAACCGCAAGCTGGCGTGGTCTTGCCCCTCACGGGCCGTTGCTGTGGCGTCTCAAAGACCGGATCGACCGAAAATGGATGCGGAAGTTCGACCCGAACCACCTGCCCGTCATGTTCCCTGTAAATCCGGAGTCGCCGGCCGATCCTGCGATGCGTTGTGCAGGATGCGGCGCCAAGGTGGGATCGACCGTGCTTACCGGTGTGCTCGACGCCCTGCCGAGAACGCCCAATGCGCGCGTGGTGGTCGGTCTGGACGCGGCGGACGATGCGGCCGTGTTACGTTATGCGCCCGATGTATGGATCGCCCAGACAGTGGACGGTTTTCGGGCGTTTATCGACGACCTGTATCTCTTTGGACGTATTGCCTTTGTCCATGCGGTTTCCGACGTGTATGCCATGGGGGGCAGGCCGGACACGGCGCTGGTGATGATCACGTTGCCGTACGCGGCCCGACATCTGATGACCGAAGATTTGCGCCAGATCATGAACGGCTTGGCGGACGAGGCGGTTCGACACCATACGGCTATTGTAGGAGGACATACGGCCGAGGGGGCAGAACCGGCGATAGGGATCGTAGTCAACGGTCTGCTCGACAATCGCCTGCCTTTCACCAAGACAGGGCTTGTCCCGGGTGACCGGCTGGTGTTGACCAAGCCGCTTGGCACGGGCGTAGTACTTGCGGCGGACATGCACGCGCGGTCGCGCGGGAACTGGATGGATGCGGCAATAGCCTCCATGACGCAACACAACGGCGCGGCAGTGGAAATTTTTCGCCATGCGGGAGCGGTCGCCGTCACCGACGTTACGGGATTTGGGTTGGCCGGGCATCTTGTCGAGATGCTCGATGCCAGCGGCACGGGCGCGGCGCTGAATCTCGCGCGGATTCCGTTTCTTCCCGGCGCGTACGAGTGTATTGACAGAGGGATACGCAGCACGCTTGCCCCTTCCAACCGGGAACATCTTGAAAAAAGGTGGCATGTGGTTTTGGACGGAACCCCAAACGATGAGATTCTATACGACCCTCAAACGTCCGGCGGTCTGCTGGCAGGCGTGCCGGCGATGCGGGTCGAGGAGACGCTCAGCGCGCTTT
>VGJU01000198.1 GCA_016867335.1 Candidatus Zixiibacteriota bacterium
CTTATGCGGCGTGCTACACCCGCTCCACGTAGGTTTTGGTACGCGTATCCACCTTGAGAACGTCCCTCGTGTTGACAAACAGGGGAACCTGAACGGTGGCCCCGCTTTCGAGCGCCGCCGGTTTGGTTCCACCCGTGGCCGTATCTCCTCGAACTCCCGGATCGGTTTCCACCACCGTAAGTACCACGAAATTCGGCATTTCGACGCCCACCACTCCTTCTTCGGTCATCAGCAGATTCAGCGTAAGACTGTCCTTCAAAAACAACCGCCCGTCGCCGAGCAGAGATTCGGTCACCGGAATCTGTTCGTAGGATTCAAGGTCCATCATGAAATAGGTGGCCCCGTCGCTGTACTGATACTGCACTTCGCGTCGCTCCACACGAACGTCGTCCACCTTTTCCGCGGATTTATAGGTTCTTTCGACGACCGAACCGGAACGGATGTTTTTGAGCCGAACGCGCGCAAACGCCGTACCCTTGCCCGGCTTTACATGCTGACATTCCGTCACCAGATAGATTTCCCGGTCTTCCCGAATCGCCATACCGTTACGAATATCCGTAGCTGAAAGCATCTTGACTGCGTTTCCTCCCTGCTGTTTATGTTCCTTCCTGTTCCGCTTTCAAGACAAACAACTCGGACAGGCGTTTGTGTATGTCGGGATTGGCCGGATCGCGTTGGACCATGGACAGATAGACGGAGATGGCGCGGCCCAGATGCCCTTGGCGTACATAGAGTTCTGCCAGGGTTCCCGTGGGGATCACCGCTGCGGCTTCTCCTCTCGGCGTATCTTCCGTCAGTGCTTCGTCATTGGGAGAAACATGCGGAGCGGGAATTTCCCGGTCCGGGTTGAATGCGCTACGTATCCGGTTTTCGAGCCGGGCCATGGACTTGGCGACATCGGCGGCGTGCGGAGGCTCCTCGGTTTCGGTATTTTGAATGGTAGACCCCGACAACGGAGCGTCTACTACCTGTGTCAGCCTCGGTGGAAAGTTCGTCAAGCCCTTGAAAAAACGGTCCAAATACACTTCCGGCTCGGCGACGATCTGTTTTTCTTGAAGTGCCTCTTCTTGTGAAAAGGTTAGCGACACGACGGCCGGCTCCTGTGTCCACTCCACCCCCGTTTCGGCATCCGGGACATCCGCCTGCGTCTCTACGGTCTCCGGTTCAAAAGAGAAAAATGGGGTTTCGGCGTCTACTGTTTCCTCGATGATACCGGGGATGTCTTCCGCTTGCGCAAGACCGGAGACGGAAAGGTCGTCCACTTTTTCTTCCGTCGGCTCAAACGGTTTTTCGACATACGCGCTAACGTCATCCGGTTCCGCCGCAGAGACGACAGCGGGTGGTTCTTCGACCTGCTCGGCGTCCTTTGTTTCCGTATTGACTCCGATATACCGGTCATAGCTTCGAACGTATCGGCGATAAAGCGTAGCGCCGAGCCCTCTGGAAGCGCGGCGGACAGCGGCGGATCTGCAGCCGGCGTGATCGCCCCGAACATATCGCAAACCCAAGCACCGGAAACGGTAAAAACCGGGGCCGCCGGGAGTTTCTCCGTCTGCGTAGCGGACTCCGGCATGGACGGAGACTCAGGAGACGGTGTCGTTCCCATCGTTTCTTCCGGCGTTTCGATCTCGGTTCCCGGGGCCGCCGTGGTAATACGCCCAGCGTCTATCGCTTCCTCCCGCGTAGGGATAGACACTGTGCGTAAGATAATTGTCTCGGATACCGATTCTTCCTGTGTTTCCTCCTCTACCTGTTCCTGTGGAGCGGCGATCTCCTCGACTTGCTCCTCTACCTGTTCCTGTGGAGCGGCGATGGACGGTTCCGGCGTGTCGGTCTTTGGCCGGAGTCGCTGTACGAGATTCCGGACCCGGTTGTTGAGCGGATCTATCGCCAGCGCCTGACTATAATAGTTCAGGGCATCTTCACGATCTCCGTCCGATTCGTGCAGCGCCGCCAGTTCGGTCAATACGGCCATATTGTGCGGCTCGTGGCGCAATGCCTCGGTCAACTCCGTTCGCGCCCGGTCCTCCTGTCCTTCGTCGATAAGACATCGTGCCAGAATATAATAACCGGTCACATAGGACGGTCTTTGTTTTAGTCCATCCCGACAGAGTTGGATCGCTTTTTTGGTGTTGCCCTTGAGCCTAAGCGTATCCGCTTGTCTGGCGAAGTGTAGCTCGTTCAATGACTTTTTCAGTCCGATTTTGCCGAGAAGATCGGCCATGGCTGGCTCCGGTCGGTGATGCCGCGCATTGCAACAAATCTCTTTTCGACGTAATAAATCGGGTGAGGATATAACACGCGCTTGGGATAACTGTCAATAGAAAACTTGCCATCTACGCGAGTGACGGCAAGGGATAAACGGATTTGCCATGCCCCTTGAACGCTATACCAAACGCAGCCCGCAAGGTAGAGTTGCAAAACCGAAGTCCCTCCGAAGGTTGCGGGAGGAGAGTCTTCGACAAGAGCTCGAAGAAGCCGCGAAAACCATCCATACGCTTGACGTGGCGGATGTGCCGTCGGCGTTCGGAACGTCTTTGACGGGATTGCCCGGTGTCGAGGCGGCACGGCGTCTGGCCGTTTTGGGCCCGAACACGCTTAGCTGGTCGCGACGTGCACCGGTGGTCGTCAGGTTTCTCGCCAACTTCCGGCATCTCATGGCGATACTGCTTTGGGTAGGCGGAGCCGTCGCTTTTTGGGCACAGATGGCCGAATTGGGCGTCGCCATGTGGTGCGTAAATATACTAAACGGCGGATTCAGTTTAGTGAACTCGATCTTCCAGCGGAATGTGTCTTGACGGCGATTCTTAGGGACCGTTTACTGATCATCTCCAAAGGCAACACACAGCTTTTACCCGGCGACGTCGTACTTGCCGTGGCGCACGCATCGACCCTTGCCGAACTGTCTTCGCTGATCGGCCAACGCAAAGGCGTACCATAAGCCGTATGCAACGTATTCTGTTTAACTCGCACGGCCGTCTCGGCGTCGTCAATACGGAAGGCTCCGGTGTACGTTTTCTGGAAATAAAGGTTCCGGGTCAGCAGGGTTGGGGTTGGGGACCGGTATTTACCGACCGGAAAAGGATCGTCCTGTCCAGCTATGAAGACAAACGTACATGGATCGGAACCGTGCAGTCGCATCTGTGGATATACGATATAGACGAAGACCGTCTGCTGGAGGAGATCGGTGTGCGGGAGCGCCCTGCCCCGTTTATGTTGTGCGCCGGTCTTATGCCCGGTGAGCGGCGCATGATCGCCGGGCCGGTTATCGACGGTGAACAGCGGGTGTGGACGATGAACATGGACGGATCGGAACCCTGCGAAGTCACTCAGGCTGGTGAGGGGTTTACCTACTGCGTCCAACTTAGCCCGAACTGAACCCGATTTGCCTTTCATGCCACGATGATACCGGACAGTCCCGGATACCGGATTTTTACGGTGGACATCGATGGTGGACGCCGGGTGGAGGTTGCCGGCGATCCGGATCATTTGTATTTCGGACCGGTTTGGTCGCCCGACGGGGCTTGGCTGGCGTATTTGGACTGTGAACCAGCCGATGATCCGGGACATGATTGGGCCAATCTAAGTGTAGGGCGTCCCTACGGATCGGAACACCGGGTGCTCACCCTGGGTATGTCGCAATGGTTTGGCACATCGTTTGGGGGTCCCGAAACACGCGGATCGGGGTCGAACATGATTTCTTGGTCGCCGGACGGAAAGACCCTCACCTTTACACTCGCCCAACCCGGCTCGCGGACCGCCTGGGTATTCCGTCCGGACCGTCCGGATATCGACCATTTCAACCGGGACTACGACCCGGATGCCGCAAGCGGAGGAACCGCCCTGTGTCTACTGAATCCCTTTACCGGAGACGTTGCCGAGATCGTTCCGTATGTCTCCGATATATGGAATTTCCGCGCCGTCTGGTCACCTGACGGAACCCGTCTGGCGTTCTGCCGCTCGACGGTGGGAGAGCCGTCAGGGTTGTGGATGGTAAACGCGGACGGAACCGATCTTCGGTTGTTGACCTATGGCTTTGACGGACGCGGGGCGGACCATCCGGTGTGGTTGTAACGTCGCGACGCCGGGCGGATCGTCTTGTACAAGGACTGGTTTTGGCGTTTTGGGACCGCCACGACTTTTCTGTTGACGGATCGATCGGCAGACCCTATCTTTAATGGTCCGGTTTTGGGGGCGTAGCTCAGTTGGTAGAGCAACAGACTTTTAATCTGTGGGTCGAAGGTTCGATCCCTTCCGCCCTCATCCTGCACCGGTAGCTCAACTGGCAGAGCAACTGACTCTTAATCAGTAGGTTCGGGGTTCGATTCCCTGCCGGTGCATCGATGCATGTGTTCTCTTGAGCGCATTTCTTTGGCTCCGGAGAACACATTTTTGTTTAAAGCGTGGCTTGACAGAGACGTCCGGTTTAGCTATATTTAGTTGGTCATCAAGGGGGTGAACGGATTCGACGGGAGTGGTGAGGTAAGAACTGCGTGCCGAGGTTCTGGCGCCTCGTAAAACTGCCGGAAAAAGATAGCTGCAGACAATAATTACGCTCTGGCCGCCTAAACAAGGCGACCCGTTCCTGATAAATCTAAGCCTGCGGGCTTATCAGGAGCGCCGATAAAGCAGGCTGGCTCTTGGGTGTGTCTCAGGCCCGTGAGCGAGACTAAACTGTGACTGGCTCCGGTGATATCCATCCGGTTGGACATCGTCGGAGCGAGACCCGAAAACCGGATACGCATGTAGATGTTCTTATCGAAGTGCTTTCGGACGGGGGTTCAATTCCCCCCACCTCCATTCCATTTTATCTCATAAGAATATGGCGCAGAAGGAGTTACAGAATATCCTCTGCGCCATATTCTTTGGGGGGTATGTATAGCGACGATTTTTGTTCGTGGAAATCGTCTGCACCCTCCTTTCCATCGCCTGCGAAAGTCGTTCTTCTCGCACCCGTCTATAGACGTTTATCTATCCTCGAATAGGATGCGCTTCATAAATCCGCAGGAAGCGTCGTTTTGTCCCCACTCTCTTCCTGCCAAGCCCGAATCTTTCCGGTCAATTGCCGTACCCGCGCTCCATGCTGGGGTCGGTGATACAGGTTTTCCAGTTCATGTGGATCGGTGTTGAGGTCGTAGAGATCCCCCTGGCCTTTGCCGTAGAGATTGAGTTTCCAGCGCTCAGAGGTAATCACCGTGCGCAGAGGATGCGCCATGCTCATATTAGGCTCGGCCTCACCGATTGAGCGTGGTGGATGCCCGTCTGCCCCATTCCATTCAATAAAGACGTCATTGTCATCGAGCGTCTCGTCACCGCGTAGCACCGACACCCGACTCCGTCCCTGCATCCCATCAACCCCTGCCTGCCCCAATAATTCCATCAAAGTCGGCACCAGGTCGATATGGCTGAAATTGCCGCTGATCCGCCGCCGCTGACGACCCAGCATCGGTGCTCGGATCAACAACGGCACCCGTACTGACGTCTCATACATCAGCGTTTTACCCAGAATCCCATGGTCACCCATCATTTCACCGTGATCGGAGGTGAAAACCACGATCGTATCGTCGGTCTTGCCGCTTTCGTCAATGGCTTTGAGGATAGTCGCCACGGATCGATCCACCAAGGTTACATTGCCCCAGTAACGAGCCATCAACGCGCGTCAATCCGCATCCGTGCGTAAATCCAGACCGTAGTTCTCCGATGCCATGTAAAAGGCCGACATCAGTCGCGCGATCAATGGTGCGTCATACGGAGGCGGTTGCATAAACGCGGGTCCGGTCGGCAACAGCGCCGGATCGTAGAAGTCATTCAACGGACCGGTGTGCGGCGGGTGCGGCTCAAGATAGCTTACACACAACGCGAAAGGCCGGTCACCACTGGCCCGGATATAGGCTGCGGCCTGGTCGCCCAGATAAGTCGGCTTGGTGTATGGTACGTCGAGCGAAGCCTCGAAATGGCGGGAAAAAATCCGTTGTCCCTGGTTTTCGATGTCGGGAGTAAAGCCGTTATCCAAGAGGAAGTGGTGGTAGGGACTCATTACCTTGAGTTTTTCTGCACTCGAATACGAGTGCCGATACGAGTCCTCGGTTCCGACCCAGTTTGTGAAGCCGTGTTGCGGGAAAATCTCGTCACCCAGATGCCACTTGCCCATAAAAGCCGTACGGTAGTCATCCGGAAGCAACTCGGCGAAGGTCGGCACCTCGGCGCTGAGCGGTACATTGCATCTTGGCACTCCCGCCGTATGGGGCCAGCGCCCGGTCAGCATCGTCGCCCTAGACGGACTGCATACCGGCTGGCTTACATAAGCGTGTTCGAAGACAAAGCTCTCTTCCGCCATGCTGTTGAGCGTCGGCGTTTCTATGAGGTGATTACCGTAGCAACGCATGGTGTCGACGCGCTGTTGATCGGTAAAGATATAGAGCAGATTAGGAGCGCTCATGGATGCGCCTCAACGTGTGGTATGGATTTTGCCGCCGGGACGGAGCACTACCCTGTTCTGGTCAACCTGCTCCCTGGCGATTGCTTTGCGAGCGTGGCGTCAGATCGAAATAGGTCTCGTGTCCATGAAAAAAACGGTCCAGTTCGTCAACCATGAAGTGGAAGAAATGCGGATAGTCATCACCGGTACGACCCGAAAAATGAGGAGTTATAAAGACATTGGGCAACTGGAGTATCTCGCTGTCGGGCGGGATTGCTCGGGATCGAAGACGTCGAGGCCGGCCGTAATATCACCGCGTTTGAGCCGGTCGATCAATGCGGCGGAGTCGATAATCGCCCCACGCGACACGTTGACCAGCGCCGTCCTGGGTCGGATCATGTCCAGTTCTCGGCGCCCAAGCATACCCTTGGTCTGGGGTGTGAGTGGCGCCATGCAAACGATGACATCGCACCCGGTCAGCACCTTTTCCAGCGACGTTTGCAAAAAACCAAGAACCTCGGCCATCTCCTGTGGCAAATAGGGGTCATGGACCCAGATCTCACATTCAAATGGTCGCAGCAATTTGATCAGCCGTTGCCCCATGTGACCGCAACCAATAAGCCCCACTCGTTTGCCGGTGAGTATCCCCCCCATCCGGTCGATCTCGGCCATATCCTTGCCGGTATCCCCGGCGATCAGTCGCCGGAACAGCTTTCCGGCGTTACGCAGAGTGATGAGGGTCAACGCCAGTGCCCATTCAGCTACCGGATAAGACGAGCCATTGGTCGTATCTACGGTGCGTATTCCCCGTTGCCAT
>VGJU01000199.1 GCA_016867335.1 Candidatus Zixiibacteriota bacterium
TTTTATCGCCACGATTTCCACGCCTTTCTATTTTGCCTCTCCGGAAAACCAGTGGGCCGAAGTATTTTTTGATCATCTGCCTTCGTGGCTGCTTACCGACGCTTCGAATCATGCCATGGAATGGTTTTACGAAGGCATCCGTCGCGGGGAGCCGATCCCTTGGCATGCGTGGATGGTTCCGCTTTTCTGGTGGGGCACCTTTTTTGTCGTGTTGTTTTTTGTAGGCTCCTGTCTGATGGTGATTCTGCGCAAACAATGGATGGTCCACGAAAAACTGGCTTTCCCGTTGGCGCAGGTGTTGCTCTGGATCGTCGAACAACCCGAGACGCGTACATTTCTTCCGCCCTTTATGCGGCCCCGTCTGTTCTGGATTGGTTTTTCCGTTTCCGTGGTGATCATCGCATGGAACACGCTCAACTACTTTACCCCGGTCGGCGTCCTTCCGATCGGGCATCCTCACCTTTCCAGCATGGTCGTCGGGCAGGCGTTTCCGGCGTTTGTCATCAAACTCAACCTCTGGCTGTTCTCTTTTGCCTTTTTTTGCCCGGTGGACGTGCTGTTGAGCGTCTGGCTGTTTCACGTCATTGCCATGTTGGAAACGGGTGGAATGAACGCCATCGGGCTGGTGGAGACGGGCGCGTCGCCCGCCGCCGCCGTACAGGCGCAAGAGATCGGGGGGCTGATCGTTTTTGTCGTGTGGGGGTTCTGGATGGCGCGTCGGCATCTCAAGGACGTGTTTCGTAAAGCATTTGGGAAAGCCGACGACGTAGACGATTCGGACGAATTCTTTTCCTACCGTGCCGCCGTTTTCGGCGTATTGATTGGTGTAGCGTACATGGCGCTCTGGCTCAACACCGCCGGTATGAGTTTTGGTATCATGGTTCCGTTTCTCATGCTGCTTTTTATCTTCTACATCGGTGTGGCGCGTATCGTAGCCGAGGCCGGGATCGTAGCGCTCGACCTGCCGCTCAATTCGCACGAGTTTCTCATCCGCGCCGTGGGTTCGTCGCGTATCGACCCGGCCTCGCTGACGGTCTTTGGTCTGACCAACACGTTTGCCCGTAACTGGAAGACGTTTACCATGGTATCCGTTTCGCACATCACAAGACTTGGCGACGGTCTGCTGGCCGATAAAAGACGTATTTTCTTTCTGATCTGTGTCACCTTTGCCATGGCGCTGATCGTAAGCGCGTTGTACACGATCTATTCCGGTTATGCGACCGTTGGGGCGTATCACTTTGGGCAGTTTGCCTTTACCAACGGCAATATCGTTTTTTACGAGAATGTCAAAATCTGGATCACCAATCCGACACAGCTTTCCGCGTTGGAGACGATCTGGTTTGGTCTGGGGGGCATAGTCATGGCCGGGCTTATCGCGCTTCGGTATCAGTTTCCGGGATGGCCGCTTCATCCCATCGGGTTTACGATCGCACGCGGCGTAGCCATCGACAACGCGTTTTTTACCATGTTTGTCGCGTGGCTGATCAAGACGATCGTCCTGCGCATCGGCGGTATCGGGCTGTACCAGCAGACACAGCCGTTTTTTCTTGGCATGCTCACCGGTTTTGGTGCGGGGTTTGTGCTGTCTACCGTGGTGGACATGATCTGGTTTCCCGGTCAGGGGCACAGCTTGCACGGGTGGTAAAGAGTATGGAAACGGGAGTCGTCTTCTACCGGGGTTCCGCTATATTTCGGAATGGACTCCGTAGCTTCACGCCGATAACCAGCAGGCTATACCCTTACGATCTGTTTTTAACCTTGCATTTTTAAAGTGACCCTTTTATTTTACACGGCATGAACCGATCTTACGCGGCGCTTCTTCGCGAATACCTCACGCTTTTCCCCTGTGTGGCCCTCATCGGCCCCCGTCAATGCGGTAAGACGACGCTGTTGGAGACGCTGCCCGAAGGCTGGCAAATCTTCGACCTGGAACGTGCCGCGGATGCGCAGTTGGTGGAACGGGATCCCGATCTGTTTTTCCGACTGAACCCGGAGCGGGTGGCCATCGACGAGGCGCAGCAGACACCGACGCTGTTCCCGGCGTTGCGGGTAGCCATCGACGCGCAGAGGAACACAACGGGGCGATTCGTTATCACCGGGTCGAGCTCACCAGACCTGCTGAAAGCGCTTTCCGAATCTCTGGCCGGTCGCGTTGCACTCATAGAGATGGCGCCGCTCTCGTTTTTAGAAGCGACCCAAACAGCGGACAGCCCGTTCTTCGACCTGCTGACCGCTCGTGCGGATGCCCGCACCTTTATCGATACCCTGCAGCCGCGCCACAGTCTGGAAACGATTCACACCTACTGGTTAAACGGTGGCTATCCGGAGCAGTGGATCAAAGCCGATTCCCGGTTCCATTCGGTATGGATGGAACAGTATATCCAGACCTACCTCTACCGGGATGTGGCGCGGCTGTTTCCCGGCTTGAATCGAAATCGGTTTCACACTTTTATCCATTTTCTGGGTGGCCTGTCCGGAACGTCGCTCAATTATTCGGATGTCGCGCGCACGTTAGGGGTATCCGCTCCGACCATCCACGATTATATAGACATCGCGCATGGCACGTTTTTCTGGCGAAAGATCCCGCCGTACGAACGAAACACCTTGAAGCGCGTGGTCAAACGCCCACGCGGGTATCTGCGAGACAGCGGCCTGCTCCACCATCTTCAGCGTATCCCGGACAGAGACGCACTCCTGCGGCATCCCCAGATGGGTTTTTCGTGGGAGGGCATGGTGATCGAGGAACTCATTCGCGGACTTAACACCCGTGGCATCGGTCATGCGTCTTTTTTCTATCGCACCGCCGCCGGTGCCGAAGTAGATCTGATTTTAGACGGCGCGTTCGGTCTGATCCCCTTCGAGATCAAGTACAACCAGACGGTCTCCTTGCGTTCTCTGCGTCCCATTCGTGAGTTTATGGCCGAACACGGCTCCCGGATCGGTTTTGTGATCAGCAACGACGACCGTGTGCGTCTGTTCGACGAAAAGTTAGTCGGTGTGCCCTTTGCCGCGTTATGAGGAAGCCCGTATGACCGATCCCGCCGCGTCGGTTACGGCGAGAAACTGCGCGTGTTTTTAGCGACCCATCTCACCCTCCGCCGTCTCATCGACTTTGGCGACGCGCCCGTGTTCACCGCCGCTTGCGGGGGGACTACAGGGGGGGTGTGAGCAGGAGATCGACGAGCGGGTGTGCGGGTTGTTCGGGCTGAGCGCGGAGGAGCGGCGGCTGGTGGCGGAGGGGTAGTTGATACGAGAAAATAGCCGGGATTTCCGCTTAAAACCTCTTGCCAGAAAGTATCAATAATGATACTATGTCAGTATGGCAACCGTTAACGACCTTCTCAGACAGATGAAGCGTACCCCTCACGATATCCACTTCCGGGATTTAGGCAGGGTCTGTGAACAGAACAGCGAGTGCATACCTTGCAGCCATTGCCGCGCAATGGCCGAGGGGTAAACGAGCTAACTCCAAACAATCAAAATATCTTGCGGCAGAACGGCCGCAAGAGCGTCTACTCCTTACTGTCGAAGATAGCTTGCGGTACTACTGGCAAGCGTACTCCCCCGCAGGTGGAAGGCGTAAAGCTGCCTTCGGATGGCTGCGGGGGAGGCTTCAATTCTATTTCGGGAAAGCGCGTCAGGCTGAGAGCAGTCATCAGATTTATAGGACACCCTGGCAGGGCGATCCAAGGGTCAATATTCAGAACGATAATGGCAAAGCGAAAGCTTATCAGGTAAGGCAAGTGCTGCAGGCAATCGAACGATTGGAGAGGGAAAATGGCGATCAAAAATGACCGGTATACCTATCGCGTGACCTGGTCTGAAGAAGATCAGGAGTATGTCGGACTGTGCGCGGAGTTTCCAAGTTTGAGCTGGCTTGCCGCCTCACATGAAGAGGCTCTTCAGGGCATCCGATCCGTGGTGGAGCAGGTGGTTCTTGATCTGACGGCGCAGGGAGAAGAAGTGCCCCGGGCTGTAGCCTGCAAATCGTACAGCGGCAAATTTATGGTGCGTGTGCCTCCTGATGTCCATCGCGAACTGGCCATCGAGGCTGCGGAATCCGGCGTCAGCCTGAACCGGCTCGCCAGCGCCAAATTAACCCGGTAGCCCTTCTGCACGATCAACAGACAGATACGCTGACGATCACCCTTCGGGAGACACGCATTCGTGAAAGCGATGAAATCCGTCCCGGAGTGGTCGCCGATTTTCGTTTTGATGGAGGTCTTGTGCGCATCGAGGTTCTGAACGCCTCACAGGTCGTCGATCAGACACGAGAGATGCAATTCGCGTTGACCGAAGGCTAATTTCCCGGTTCTCCGAGAAAGGACAGCATGCCGTTCCAACATCCCCCCGCGAGCATCTTGGTACTCGCCGAACGCTCGGACCAGTGGTTTGCCTCGCCGGAGGCGTACGCCGAATTGCTACGGCTTGAAGGGATCAACGATGTCGATACGGCGTATGTAGAGGACTTGACGCCGACGCTGTTGGAGGGTCGGTCGGTGGTATGGCTTGGTCCTTCGGATCCGTCGCCGGATGCGGTAAAAGCGTTGATCGATCATGTCTACAGCGGCGGCGGGTTGATCTGCTGTATGCCGGGCGAGGCAATGGCAAAAGCCCTGGGGCTTGAGCCGCAGTTGAAGGGGCAGATGGACGGGCGGCTTCCCGTTGCCCTGGACGGCTTTCCGGACACCGGATTGCCGATCAAGGGGTGGTCGGCGTTTTATCGGGTCGGGCGCGACGCTGGATGTACGGATGTGATGTCTTTGCAGGACCGGCGGGGTGATGCCACGGGATTTCCGGCGGTCGTCGAATTAAGCGAGGGGGACGGCGCAATCGCCGTCCTCGCCTACGACCCGGTGTCGGTCGTGTATCTGCTGCGGCAGGGGAATCCCCTGCTTGCCGGCTGCCGGTCGTCGGGGTTTGCCCGGATGCGTCCGTCCGACCTGTTCGACGGATGGCAGGACGAACGCGACTTCTCGTGGCCGGTCGCCGATCTGCACGGTCATTTTGCGCGCGAACTCATACACCGGGTCTGGCCTGCCGGCAGTACGCTGCCGTGGCTCTGGTATTTTCCGGACGGGGCGGACAGCCTGCTCGTCTTTACATCGGACGACGACTGGTCTACCCGTCCGCAATTCGAACGCTTGATCGACGCCTGCGAAACCTTTGACGCCCGGTTGACCTTCTATCTGGTTCAAGAGAAAAGCGTCATGGACCGGATGTGGATGGAAGAACTGGCGGGGCGGGGGTTCGATTTTTCCATACATCCCGATCTTCCGCCGCCGACACTTTCTTTGTGGGACGGTCGGCTTGGCGCGCATGTGCGGCAGTTTTGCGATACCTACGGCAGACCTCCCGGTAGTTCGGTGCGCAACCACTGCATCACCTGGGCCGGGTATCTGGAGGGCGCTCGTATCGAAGCCCGGCACGGATTTACATTCGACACCAACTGTTTTTCTCTGCTGCCTCAAGGGAAATACTACTTGAACGGCGCCGGGCTTCCGATGCGGTTTGTCGATACTTCCGGAACCGTCCTTCCGGTTTTTCAACTCCCTACCCAATTTTCCGACGAGACCACGCTGGGAGGACAGGGATTTCCGTTTTCGCTAAATTTGACTCCCGAACAGGGGATCGACCTGATTACCGGTCTTATAGGACGCAACACCGGTCCGGTTGCCAGTATGATGTGTATCAACGCGCATCCGGTGTCGTTTGCCACCTACAGCGCGCCGCTCTGGGAGCCGGTGCTGTCGTTTGCACGCGACAGCGGAGTACCTGTGTGGGATGTGGGCCGATTCGCGCGATTTTGGGAAGCGCGGCGTTTGGTTCGGCTGAGACCCGTAAAAGAGGGGGAAATGCCGGAGGTGGACGGAGCGGCGCTTGCGGCCTGCGGGCTGTCCGTCATGCTGCCTGTTTCGGACAGCGCCGCAGGGGGAGTGATAAAGCAGGTGGGGGGGAGAGCCTATCGGCGGTTGTACTGCGCGAAATAAAAGACCTGAAGCGGCTCTTCGGTATGGTTGATCAACGAGTGACCGGGAGCCGATGGCGCGACCGACACGGCAGTCCCGGGGGTCTGTACCCACACCTCCTTGCCGACGACATGTACGCCCGTTCCTTTCCACATATACCACACTTCGTCCATGTCGTCCCCGTGACCGTGGTTGTCGGCGGTCTGCATGGCTTCGATGCGGACGACAAGCGTGCTGTCTATAACCGAAAAACCGTCGTTTCTAAACAGGATTCCATGGACAATATGTGTCCAGTGCCCCTGCCCAAGATGAGTAGACCGGTAGTTGCGGATGAGCGGTTCGCTCAGGGTGTTGAACCCCTGCGGGACGGTTTCGACCAAAATGAGCAGTTCGAGCGGTTCTGCTCCGTCGTTGATAAACGTATGCTCGACACCGGTAGGCATCAGGATCCCGTCGCCTTCGGTAATGGGGTACGTTTTGGCACTCGACGACAGTTTTCCAGCGCCGGCGGCTACAAAGAAAAACTCTTGGATCCCCTCATTGACGTGAGAAACCGATGATACGCCCGGCTCTAAATAGCCGCGGGCAAAGCTGTCGATAAAGTTGAGTACCGCGCCTTCTTTGCGCGGATCCTGAGGGTCTTTTCGGGTAAAGATAACCCGCTGGATGATGTTACCGTGTGTAAGGGTCGAAGGACATTCCAACCAGTGACGCTTGTCCATGAAAAACTCCTTTCTTGAAGAGAACGGACCGTGTTGTTTTTGGAGTTAGGTCGTTTACCCCGCAGCTTGCTGCAAGGTATGCACTCGCTGTTCTGTTCACGGTTTGACAAACTCGCCGCGAATGGTGGTTGATGCGTTAAAATCTGTCGATAACCGTCGTCCCTTGTTGTTTGAATCGTCCCATACCTTCGAGTTCGGCGCCGGCTTCTTCGAGCGGGATGGTTTTTCCTACAAGCCGCTGGGGGTGCAGTACGCCCGAGGAGATCATACGCAACAACGCCTCGTAACGATGCGCCGGCATACCGTGGCTACCAACCACTTCGAGTTCTCCGGCGATGATTTCGTTCATGGGAACCGGCACGTTTGCCTCTTCGGCGAGGGTCAGGCCGATCTGTACGTGGCGGCCCCGTTTGCGCAGACAGCGGATCGAGTTGCGGCTGGTGATCCGGCTTCCCAGCGCGTCGATGGATACGTGCGCGCCCCCGCCCGTCATT
>VGJU01000200.1 GCA_016867335.1 Candidatus Zixiibacteriota bacterium
TATGTGCTAAGCGCCGGATATTACGATGCGTACTACGCCAGAGCGCAAAAGGTCCGCACGTTGATCCGGCGCGATTTCGAACACGCGTTCGAACAGGTGGACGTGCTGGTCACGCCGACGACACCCACTACGGCCTTCCGGATCGGAGAGAAAACGGACGATCCGCTCCAGATGTATCTGTCCGACATCTATACGGTCCCCGTCAATCTGGCCGGCGCGCCCGCGCTGTCGGTCCCTTGCGGACGCTCGTCAAACGGTCTGCCCGTCGGTCTTCAGATCGTCGGTCCTCATTTTGGCGAAGAGACGATCCTGCGGCTGGCGTATGCGCTGGAGCAGGCGATCGGATCATAACCCGGCTGCCGCGTTGCAGCCCGCAAACCGGAGCATAACCTTCCGTGTCCTACGAAGCGGTCATAGGGCTTGAAGTCCACGTCCAGCTTTTGACAAACTCCAAGATATTCTGTGGATGCAGCGCGGCATTCGGCGGCGCGCCCAACACACACGTATGCCCGGTGTGTCTGGGTATGCCGGGCGTGCTTCCCGTGCTCAACCGCCGGGCCGTGGAATACACCGTCCGAATGGCGCTTGCCGTAGATGGACAGGTCGCGCATATCAGCCGTTTTGCCCGCAAGAACTATTTTTATCCCGACCTGCCCAAAGGGTATCAGATTTCACAGTACGACCGCGCCGGCGAACCCCTCTCCACCGGTGGCAGCGTGACCGTCGAAACGGATCGAGGACCGCGTGTGATCCGGTTGCGGCGTATCCATCTGGAAGAAGAGGCGGGCAAGTCGTTACACGGGGAACCGGGGTACGATCCCTATCTCAGCTATATCGACTACAACCGGACCGGCGTTCCGCTCATGGAGATCGTCACCGAACCGGATATCCGCACACCACAGGAGGCTTCCGCCTGTCTGGCCCATCTGCGGCAGATGCTTCAATATATCGGCGTATGCGACGGTAACATGGAAGAAGGTAGTCTCCGGTGTGACGCCAACGTGTCGATCCGAAAAACGGGCGAGCCGTACGGAGAGTTGGTCGAAATCAAAAATATGAACTCGATGCGCGCGCTCGAACGGGCCGTTTCCTATGAAATCGAGCGACAGACAGAGACACGCGAACGGGGTGAAACGCTCATACGCGAGACACGGCTCTGGGACGATGGCGCGCGTCGGACTTTTCCCATGCGTGGCAAGGAACAGGCATCCGACTACCGATATTTTCCCGATCCGGACCTTGTCGCTGTGGAAATCGAAAACAGGTGGGTGGAAGCGATACACGCGGGGTTGCCCGAACTGCCTGCGGCACGGGCGGGGCGTCTCGAGAAAACCTTGGGGTTGTCGGCGGACCAAAGTCGGACGATCACGGAAACCCGTACCCGTGCCGACTATTTCGAGACGTGTGTGACACACCATCCGGATGCCCGCGCCGTATTCAACTGGATGACAAGCGAACTGCCCCGCGTACAGAGCGAAGCCCGACTCGACACCGACGCGCTGACGGCGCATATTCCTCCGGCGCATCTGGCCGAACTGCTCGATCTGGTTCGAGAAGGTAGCATCAGCGGCAAAATCGGCAAAGATGTCCTCGACCAGATGGGGATCACCGGCAAAACGGCACGCCAAATCGTGACCGAACAGGGATTGACGCAAATATCGGATACCGACGCGCTCGAAACCCTCGTGGTAAGGACGCTTGCCGACAACCCGGCGGAAGTCGAGGCCTATCGCGCCGGAAAGACCAAATTATTGGCGTTTTTTGTGGGACAGGTAATGAAGGCTACGCAGGGCAAAGCCAACCCCGCGATGGTAAGCGAAATGCTCAAAAAAAAGCTGGAAACGATGTGACGGCCATCACAGGGGATGGCTCGGCGATGTAGTATCTTTTTCTTGATTCCGTTGCGCGTAGTTTTATGTTTCTCAGTAACTTCCGCGAGTCTCCGGCGTATCGGTCGACGAGTTTATCGGCGCGCCATAAGGTTCTATCGCAAAACATTGTACTTGATAAAATTGTCCACTAAGATTTTTCTTCACCCCTCACTCTTCCCTTCAGACGTCAAGGAGCGGAAGCATGTCTATTTTTGTTTCTCTAGCGGCGGTTTTGTCCGTCGGCGGGGCAACGCTATGATGCGGCTTATCTTTGGGATTATCGCCTTCTGTATCAGCGCTATAGGTGTTGCGGCGTGTTCGGTTCCAAAAAAAGGGGGATTTGCGGAGGTGGCGGCCATGACCGAAAACCGGCTGGGGCGTCGCGTGGAATGGATTCGCGATTCGAAGGAGGAGCACCGCGCCCGGTCGATCGTCGATTCGCTGTTGGCCCGTCCGATGACCGCAGAAGACGCCGTAACCGTCGCCTTGCTCAACAACCGAGCGTTGCAGGCCGAATACGAACGACTCGGCGTCGAACAAGCCGCGTTTGTCCAGGCCGGACTCCCGGCCAACCCCGTGGTTTCATTGAGCGTACGGATTTCTTCCGCTGTCGCTTCGGTTTCGAATATCGGTTTTGGGGTCGCGCAGAACATGCTCGACCTGCTGATGCTTCCGGCGCGCAAGGGGTTGGCTTCCGCGCAGTTCGAAGCGGCCAAACACCGAACAGCGCACTCGGTCCTGTATCTGGCCACAGACACCCAAAGCGCCTACTATGCCTTGCAAGGGTCCATGAATCTGAATGCTCTCTTACAAACAGTCATCGAAACCGCTTCCACGGCGGCGGAGTTTGCCCGGCGTCAGCACGAGGCGGGCAATATCGGCGCGCTCGAACTCACCGCTCGGACGGCGTTATACGAACAGACGCGTATCGATCTGATCGCATCCGAAACCGCCGTGCTGGAGGACAGGGAGCGGCTTGTCCGTCTTATGGGACTTTCCGAGCCGCCTGTCGGCTGGCACATACCGGATCGGCTGCCGGACTTATCTGACGTCGAGACGTTGCCGGATCGAGCCGAATCGTTGGCCGTTGCCCAGCGTCTGGATTTGGCTGCATTACACTGGGAGATCGACGCGCGGGTGCGCGCGCGGTCGATAGCCGTAACCTGGCGCTATTTTCCTCTGCTCGATGTCGGGGTGGAAACCGAAAGGGAAATCGACGGCGAGCGGGTGACGGGGCCGCATGTAGAGATCGCGCTGCCGGTATTCGATCGGGGACAGGCTCGTACCGCCGCCGCCGAGGCGTTGTTGCGCGAAAGTCGTCATCGGCTTGCCGCAAGCGCGACGGAAATACGTTCCGAGGTGCGTGTGGCACGAAATCGGCTGCTATCGGCACGCACCAAGGCCCTCCATTACCGTAAGACGCTCATTCCACTGCACGAACGGCTGGTAACGGAAACCGGGCATCTTTACAATTTTATGCTCGCAGGGGTCTATCAGCTTTTGCAAGCGAAGCGGGACGAGATCGGCGCCTATCAGGGCTATATTGCGGCGGTGCGGGACTATTGGATCGCCCGGTGCGAGTGGGAGCGCGTTATGGGCGGACGGTTTGACGTCGCCAAAATGTCCGAACCACCCCGGCTTCCGGAACGATAACGTTTTCAAAGGAGAACCAGCGTATGTCACCCTGCCAGCGGATGTGTGTCGCCCTACCTTTTTTGCTTTTGATACTTGTTGCAACCCCCGGTGTTTCCGTTTTGGCGCAGACCGGTGGGCTTCCTTATACGCCGGTCGTCACGCCAAACGGAGCCACCCTCCCCTTTCGTGTGGTAGATGGTGTCAAAGAGTTTCATCTGATCGTGGAGGAGATACAGCACGAGTTGGCTCCGGGGATGACGATCCGGGCGTGGGGATACAACGGTCGGACACCGGGACCCACGATAGAGGCGGTCGAGGGAGATCGTGTCCGCGTTTATGTGACCAACCGACTCCCCAAATCGACGGCCGTCCACTGGCACGGGCTGATTTTGCCAAGCGGGATGGACGGCGTACAAGGGCTTAGCCAGCAAGGCATCGCGCCCGGCGCCACCTTCAAATACGAGTTTACCCTGCGTCAGCACGGCACGCAGATGTATCATTCGCATGGAGACGAGATGGTACAGATCGGGCTGGGGGCCATGGGCTTTTTTATCATCCATCCCCGCAGACGGGAGACCCGTATCGACCGGGATTACGCCATTTTTGTAAACGAGTGGGCGGTCCATCCCGGTTCGTCTCGCCCGGATCCGAATGTCATGACCGATTTCGATCTTTTTACCTTTAACAGCCGGGTGTTTCCGGGGACCGCTCCGCTTACGGCGCGTGCCGGCGAGCGGGTACGTATTCGTTTTGGCAATGTGGGGCAGGAGACGCATCCTATCCATCTACACGGGCATTCGTTTCGTGTGGTAGGCACCGATGGCGGCGACTTGCCCGTGGCCGCGCAGTGGCCGGAAACGACGGTCACCATAGCGCCCGGACAGACGCGTGACATCGAGTTTGTCGCGATAGAGGGCGACTGGGCGCTTCACTGTCATCGCCGTCACCACCCTATGAACGCCATGGGGCACGACATTCCCAATGTGCTGGGTGTGGATCAGGATGGGTTGGAGGAGCGAATCCAGACGTTGCTGCCGGGTTATATGGCTATGGGAGAAACCGGCATGGAAGAGCACGCCCAACACGCGGGACACATGACCGGGCCCGACAACACCCTGCCGATGATGGGAGGCGAGGGGCCTTTTGGCGCGATCGGCATGGGGGGTATGTTTACCTTGCTCAAGGTTCGGGGTCGGGCGGACGCAGACCAGGAGACGGAGTGGTACGCCAACCCGCCCGGAACGGTGGCCGAGCCTGCGGAACTTCCGGATTACTGGCGGTCGCGGATGCCGTGAGGCGCAAGACGGCTGTTTGCAGGAAACCCCCGATTTCCTGCAAGCTCGAACTTGACAACCCCTGCCTTCGAAGGTATTCTTGAGCAACACACCCACGCAGGTTGCGGCGGATGCCCAACCTGCGCTTTCTTGATACCTCGCCCCGGCCCATCCATGGCGCGTCAATTCGACATCCCCGCGTTTTATCGAAGCGAGATCATTTCCCGGATCAAAGGCGCCCGCCAAAACCGCGATCCTAAAAAACGCGATCTTTCCCCCACCGTGCTCGATTTCGGCTCGGTCCGCTTTATATTAGCGCGTCATTTCGGATTTTGTTTTGGTGTCGAGAACGCCATCGAGATCGCCTATCGCACCCTGAGCGAGCATACGGACCGGCGCATCTTTTTTTTAAGCGAGATGATACACAACCCGAATGTAAATGCCGATTTGGCATCGCGCGGGGTTCGGTTTATCTTTACGACCGACGGTCGCCAACTTATCCCGTGGGGGGAATTGAACACAAACGACATCGTCGTCGTACCGGCATTCGGCACAACGCTCGAAGTCGAAAAAGAACTCCATAATCGGGGTATCGACCCGTATACTTACAACACCACCTGTCCGTTTGTCGAAAAGGTGTGGAAAAGAAGCCTGGAATTGGGTATGGCGGGCTATACGGTGGTCGTCCACGGAAAAGCTCGACACGAGGAGACACGCGCCACGTTTTCGCACAGTGTCCGCAAAGCGCCGACCGTCGTCGTGCTTAATCGGCAGGAGGCGGAAATTCTCGGTGGTGTGATCCGGGGGCATCTGGGCAGAAATGTCTTTTTCGACACCTTTGGAAAGACCTGCTCCGAAGGGTTTGATCCGGACACGGACTTGGCGCGTATCGGTGTCGTCAACCAGACCACGATGCTTGCCTCGGAAACCCGCGAAATAACGACACTGCTCCGTGAAGCGCTTGCAGGCCGTTATGGAGAAGCGCGTCTCCACGAACACTTCGCCGACACGTCCGATACGCTCTGCTATGCTACCAACGAAAACCAGAACGCCACCTATGCGCTGATCGGACATGGCGCTGATATTGCCCTGATCGTGGGCGGATACAATTCCTCCAACACCTCTCATTTGGTCGAATTGTGCGCGGCGGCCATGCCCGCCTTTTATATCGAAAATGCGGAAGAAGTGCTGTGTGAAGACCGCATCCGGCATTTCGACCTCTCCGCCAAACGGACGGTCGTCACCGAAAACTGGCTTCCGGCGCGCCGTCCGGTCGATGTCATTCTAACGTGCGGCGCTTCGTGCCCGGATGCGGTGGTGG
The DNA here is from genome assembly GCA_016867335.1 of Candidatus Zixiibacteriota bacterium. GTDB lineage: Bacteria > JAAXHH01 > JAAXHH01 > JAAXHH01 > JAAXHH01 > VGJU01. The sequence goes on from VGJU01000200.1 coordinate 6,102, forward strand.
ACGAAGTGCTGTTGCGGGTGTTGTCTTTTTTCCCCGACGCCCTTCCCATAGACGCTGTGTTGGACGGTGCGACGATGTACGGAACCCTTCATTTATGAAACGATTCAACCGCAGATCTCGACCCGGGGAAATGTCCTATATGCTCAATCTACAGAATCTGATCATCGACCATTTCGTAGATTCGTTAAAAAAAGAGCACACCAATACCTATGTGCTCTACGAAGAGGAATACGGCAACATCATTGCCTGGGCCGGTCGGTTGGCGTTGGAAAACATCGCCAATTCGGACATGCTCTATCACAACGTAGAGCATACCATCATGGTTACGATGGCCGGGCAGCAGATTCTCCGGGGCAAACATCTGTCCGAGGGGCGGGTAACGTCCAAGGATTGGCTGCATTTTGTCGTGGCGTTGGTATGTCACGACATCGGCTATGTATATGGCATCTGCCAGGAAGATACGCCGACACACTTTGTCACGGGACGCGGCGGGGAAACGTTCGAAATCAATCACGGCGGAACCTGCGCGGCTTTGACTCCGTATCATGTGGACCGAGGCAAGCAGTTTATCTACGAACGTTTTGCCGATCACCCGGTTATCGACGCGGAACTGGTCGCCCGGTATATAGAGATGACGCGCTTCCCCGTCCCCAACGACGTGATGCAAGCCGAAACGAAGTCGTACGGGGGGTTGGTGCGCGCCGCCGACCTGATCGGGCAATTAGGCGATCCCAACTATCTGCGCAAACTGCCCGGGCTTTTTTACGAGTTCGAAGAGAACGGAATTAACGCGAAGATCGGGTACAAATGTCCGGGTGACATGCGAAAAGGATTTGCCAAATTCTACTGGGGGGTCATCAGCAACTACATCGACGACGGTCTCCGCTATCTTGAGGTTACACAGGAAGGAAAACAGTGGGTGGCCAATCTGTACGCGCATGTGTTTTCCATCGAACATGCCGTCTGAGGGTCCGGTGCGGGGGGCGGGGGTGTAAAGCCCGA
>VGJU01000201.1 GCA_016867335.1 Candidatus Zixiibacteriota bacterium
TTCACCGACGATACGCGCCTGTTCCTTTTCCCCCCGCTCCCAATGTGGAACCATCACCTCTTGTAGATACACCCGGTCGAATCCCAGGGATTCCATCACCCGTTTGCCCCACTCCACGGCTTTAGCAGCCCCTTCCGACCCGCTCAACCTCGGCCCGATCCGGTTGCACAACTCGTCCAACAGACGGTAGCTGTCGCCGTTTTTGAGCGTCTCGTCAAAGAGGACGCGGACCGTTTTTGCGTCGTCGGTATTGTCCTGAGCGTACAGGGCGGTCTGTGTACAAAATGCCAGAGAAGCCAGAAAAGCCAAGACAAGGTTTCGGCGCATGGGGAAACTCCGGGGGAGCGTGAAAAAAGGCGGACAGACAGGTCTTTCCGGTAGGCAAGATGTTTGGGTTAGACCGGTTCGTCAAGCGCGAAATAAGAAAACAAATACTTGACAGCCCAAAACCTGTCGGGTACCTTTGCAGAGGACAGGTGTCCCGTTGTGGACATGGAAGACGGTGAAAAACCGTCGCGGACCCGCCGCTGTAACCGGGGACGAAAGCCGCAGACAGGGGTCGAAATCGTTTTTTCGCCCTGCACGACGTCACTGTTCCGAAAGGAATGGGAAGACGCGGCAAGTAGGACGATCCGGAAGTCAGAAGACAGACCTGTCCCCCTGCTCGGACAAATCGACTCTCGTGGAATGGAGTCTCGTACGTTGCGTGTCCGGGCTTGCGTGCTTTCGACATGGCCTACCGGTTGACAGTTCCGGTCGCTCTTGTCCGAATTGCCGCAACCTACATACTGGGGATTAAAAACGGTATCCCGGAACCTGAGATCATACAGGCTCCGGGATTTTTTTTTGAAAGGAGGCTCGAAAAACTCCATCCGTTCGACGGAGAGACGGCTGTATCGGCCGATCCTTGCAGAACCGCAGAATATCTTTTACCTCTCATCGGGAGCACCTCCTATGCGTATGCCACTTGTCCTGCTCTGCATGGTCGTCCTTATTCGGGCGACCGCAGTCGAGGCGCAACCTTCTTCCACAAAAACGGACAGTATCGCCTCTTACGATCTGGATATGGTCATCGTGACCGCGACTCGTATTGAAACGCCTGCCCGCGATATAGCCAGCACCGTGACCGTCGTCACCGAGCAGGATATGTTGCAAAAACGGCAGGAGACCGTTGCCAATGTCCTTCAGGGGATTCCGGGGCTGGATGTTACCCGAAACGGAGGCGATGGGAAAACCGCTTCCGTGTTCCTGCGTGGAGCGGACGCCTCCTATACGCTTGTATTGATCGACGGGGTCGAAATGAACGATCCTATATCGCCAAACAGAGCCTACGATTTTGGAAGTCTCACGGTAGACGGCATCGAACGCATCGAGGTATTACGTGGACCACAGAGTACGCTGTACGGCTCGGATGCCATGGGGGGTGTTATATCCATCACGACCCGTCAAGGCTCCGGACGCCCCAAGTGGCTCATATCGATGCAGGGGGGAGGGCATGGGGCCCTGCACGGACAGACGGGAGTGAGCGGAAGATCCGATCGGGGACACTATGCGGTCGGGGCTTCTTGGTTAAGGACGCGGGGCATTTCTGCTGCAAGCCGCCGTATTGGCAATTTGGAGCGCGATGCTTTCGAAAACCTCTCGTTTTCAGGCAAAGCTGGTCTGACGTTGCACCGCGCGTCGACGATCGAGGTTGCGTTCAGCTATCTCGACAGCGACACCGACCTCGACAACGGTGGAGGGGCGGGACGATCCCAATTATGTCGCAACCACGCAACAACTGTTTGTCCGTCCCCAGATAAACCTCAAGTTGTGGAACGGACGCTGGCACCAGTATGTAGGATACGGGATCAGTCGTCATGCGCGTGAGGACCGTAACGGCGTCGATTCTGCCCATCCTGTGGACAGTTCCGAAAGCTCCTACAGAGGAAACGTGTATCGAGCGGACTGGCAGCATACGATCTATCTGCACAAATACACGACTTTGCTTGCCGGTCTGGAAAGCGAACAAGAGCAGGGTTCTTCCTTATTTCGGTCGAAAAGCTCCTTTGGGGATTTCGAAAACGTATTCCCTAAACGCACCGCCCGGACGACCGGGTATTATCTACAGCCTCAGCTTCATGTCGGAGATTTTTTTGCCGCTGCTGCAGGCGTACGGGTGGATCGCCACACGCGCTTCGGATACGCGCCTACTTACCGACTGGCACCGGTCTTGTCCGTAGACCGCACCCGAACAAGGCTTAAAGGAACCTACGGAACCGGATTCAAAGCCCCTTCATTATTTCAGTTGTACGCTCCATTCGGCAATCCGGCGCTAAAAGCCGCGAAAAGCGCGGGATGGGACGTAGGAATCGAGCAGTACGACCGTTCGGAGCGTTTCGGTGTCGGAGCGACCTATTTTCGTAATCGTTTTACCAACCAAATCGACTTCGACAATAGCACTTTTACCTATGGCAACATCGCACGGGCGGAGACGCAGGGTGTCGAGGTCTTTGGCCGTGCAGAACCCCGCTCCGGGCTGCGTTTTTATGCAAATTATACACGGACCGAAGCAAAAGATCGGCTTTCGGGTCTGTCTCTGCTACGGCGCCCCAGACACAAATGGGGGGTTGAGACCACCTGGGATACCGATCGGACAAGCCTATACGGAAGCGTTACGATAATCGGAAAGAGAATCGACAACGACTTTTCCGTTTTTCCGGCCACACGGGTCATTTTAAAAAAGTATGAATTGGTAAATCTTTCCGGTTCGATCCGGGTAGCCACGGGTGTCCAACTTTTCGGACGTATAGACAACCTGTTGGATCGGTCGTACGAGGAAGTGCTCGGTTTTGGCGTACCCGGTTTTTCGGCTTACGGCGGGATACGCCTGATTCGTTAAAAGGGCCGCGGGGCTTTGGTTATTTTACCAGTTCGTAGGCCATGTGGGAAATTTCGGGGGCGATCAGTTTTTCCCATGCCAGTTTGACGGCGGCGGGGGATCCGGGGGTGGAAACGACGATCATACCCTGGTATACTCCGGCCGTAGCACGCGAAAGCATGGCAGCGGCGCCGACTTGTTCGTAGCTGAGCATCCGAAAAATTTCGCCAAAACCGGGGAGTGTCTTTTCCAGTTTGCGGCTGAGGACGTCGAAGGTGGTATCGCGGCGCGCCATCCCGGTTCCGCCGTTGAACAGCACGGCTTGGGCGGCGCTGGAAAGACAGGCGTCGAGCGCCTCCTCCACCTGGTCCGGTTCGTCTTTGATAATCCGATAAAAGGCCAGTCGATGACCGCACTCGGCAAGCCGCTCGCGCAGATACCGGGCGTTGACGTCGGTTTCCGGTGTGCGCGTGTCGCTGACCGTAACGATGGCGACAGAGACGGGACCGCGCTCGGCGGCCCTGTCTCTATGCTGTGCAACGCTTTCTGACGTCATCGAAAATTTTCCGACGGAAAGAAAAAACCGGTCAGATCACTTCCTGCAAACGAAGGTTGTGTTTCTTGAGGTAGGTCATCAGCCCGGTCTTCGTAATCGAACGAAGCGCCTGAGCGGACATCTTGATGCGGACGGTGCGGCCCAACTCCGGCACGTACACGTGCTTGGTCTGGAGATTCGGATATTGCGCCCGCCGTGTCTTGTTGTGCGCATGAGAGACCAGATTGCCGAGCAACGGTCCTTTCCCGGTCAGCGCGCATCGTCTTGCCATGTCGGTCTCCCTTTATCCTACCGCGACTCGCGGTACACAACGTGTCGGCGGAGTACCGGGTCGTATTTGCGGCGTTCCACACGCCCCGGATGCTTTCGTCGATTTTTGCGTATGTAATAGATATGAGCGCTTTCCGTGCTTTTCAGCTTGACGAGATCGCGATCCTTCTTTGCCATGACCAAACTCCTGTGAGACGAAACCGGTCGTCCTGCGACGACGTTGTAAAAGGAAGCCAGAGACAGAATATTCATGTATAACACGTTTGGGGAAAAAAATCAAGCTGTTTTTCTGCTTTCGTTTTCCGCGGGTCTTTCTATCCCGTAAAATCCGACGCATGCGCCTGTAGTTCTTCGATGGATACAAATTCGAGCGACATGGCATGCGTGGCCTCCAACACGACGCGCGGGGCCATACCCGCGTCGTAGGCTTCTTTCCATCGAGAAACGCACAGACACCAGTGGTCTCCGGGTCTGAGTCCCGGAAAACCGTATTCGGGCCGGGGCGTGCTCAGATCGTTGCCGCTCGATTTCGAAAACGCTAAAAACTCCGCCGTCATCTCCGCGCAAACGGTATGAACGCCCGTATCCCCCGACCCGGTGTTACAGGTACCGTCCCGGTAAAATCCGGTCATGGGCGACATGCAACAAGTCTCCAACGGTCGTCCCAGCACATTTAGCGGACCGGCTATAGGGTTTGCCATACCGATTTCCTCCTTCCTTCTTTCTATAAAAGACGCTCGCCCCTCGCCTCGTTTTTCGGATAGAGACTATAACTCCGCTTTTCCGAAGGGCACGGACAGCCGGAACGACAGACTGCGTCCCGGTTCGTCGATAAAATATCGATAGCGGCTGAGATAATCCCGATAGCGGGTGTTGAACAGATTGTCCGCTCCGAATTGGAGATGAACCTCCCGGCCGTTAACACCCACTTGTGCGATATAGTGGATATTGACCTCCGTATACCCCGGTGGCGGATCGACAAAATCCACTCCAGCGGGAAAACTCGTCTGTCGACGCACCCACTTCATCCCCCCGCCGATGCTATGCTCGACAAGACGCCCACCCGGCGGCAGGTGAAAATCCATATCCATTACCATCCGGTCCGAGGGCATGTGAAAAAGGGGTCGGTCTCTGCCCGCGTCTCTGCCGCGTACCACCGAAACCGACACATTGGCGGAGAAAAAAGACGCCAGACGGTATTCGAAATGTCCGTCGAATCCCCGGATGGAAGCGTCCGACTGCACATACCGGAACGCCGGGAACGCGCCCCGGATCGTCAAGATAACCTCATTGTCCGGCAAAAGGGCAATAAAATCGTCAAACCGGGTGTAGAAAAAACCCAGTTCGCCATGTCCCCTTTCGCCGAGATACCGGATCGTTAGCGCCGTGTTGAGACTTTTCTCGATGCCCAGATTCGAATCGCCCCGTTCATACTGCGAGGTGCCGTGGTGCACGCCGTTGCTGTACTGTTCATTTACGCTGGGTGGACGCCACGCTTGTCCGACATCCACCCCCACGGCCCAGAGGGGCGCAAACCGATACACAAGTCCAAGCACGGTGGTCACATTGCGATAGACATGCACCCGTTCTGCGATCTTTTGGGCGACGTTCGGAAAAATCCTCAACCGGCGATAGTCCACCCGTCCGCCGGCTTCGATTTTCAACCCATCCCGCTCCCACGTCTCAAGCGCAAAAAAACCTGCGCTGTAGGATACAAAGTCGGGAATCAGAAACCCCGCACTATACCGGGTGTTTTCTTGACGCATAACGTTGACCCCCGTCTTGCCGTACCAGCCGCGAACCGGATGACGCTGAAAGGTAAGGTCCACATTCTGCGACAGAAGTCCGAGATCGAAGCCGGGTTTTGTCGGCGCGGCGGAGGAAAAGGGTCGGTGCGCGTCCCATTCCTGCCGCTCGTTGTATTGATACGCATATCGGAGTTCGACCTGACCCGCACGGTCGAATCGAAAGTGGGATTTTACCGACAGCAAATCGTGAGAGACTACCTGTTTGGGGTTGCCGATGCGATAGTTGAACGACCCTGCAAAAGCGGGTTGCCCACGCGCGATGGCGTTGAGAAGATCGGAGGTGTTGCCGATGTGCGAGTCTTTGTAGATGCCTAAAACAGCTCCGAAATGGCTGTAATAGGCTTCCAATCCGGCCCCGTCGCGATGGAGACCCAATGCAAAGGCATAGTCGCGTTCGTCGAATCCGGAATTGCGAATGACATGCACGGGCGCGTGCGAATCTCCGGCACGGCGCAGGCTGCCCTGCACCCGCCAACCCAGCCCTCGAATCGCGCGAAGACCGCCTTCCATCATAAGCGACCCCGCGCCCTGCCGGTTGTTTGAAAAAGCGTTGAACATAACCCGTCCGTCAAACCCCGGTTCGACACGCAACGGATTCTGTTCGATCCGGATGACGCCGCCTATGGCCCCCAGACCGTACTCGACCCCGGACGCGCCTTTGAGTACCTCGATTCGGGCCGGGGAAAAGGGGTCTATCTCCGGCGCATGGTCGCCGCCCCACTGCTGGCCTTCCTGCGTCACCCCTGCGTTGAGTACCACCACCCGCTCGCTGTGTACCCCACGGATCACCGGTTTCGATACGGCAGGACCGGTCGTCAGCGCGGAAACCCCCGGCAACGACTCAAGCGTCTCGCCAAGCGATTGTCCCCTCAGTTCTTCTAATTTCTCCTGCGGAAGTACGATGGCCGACCGACTGCTTCCCGTCAACTCTCCGGCGGTACTGCGATCCTCCGTTACCGTCACGGTTTCACCGACCAACGGCTCTACTTCCATTTGCGCGTTAAACCGCAAGACGACACCGGATAGCGTAACAGCGCGTTTGAACACCTTGTAGCCGATATACTGTACTTGAACGGTATAGGCGCCGTCGGGCAGATTCTCCAGACGAAACTCGCCCTTGTCGTTTGTCTGAGCACCACGCCGAAGTTCCACGACCATGACGCTCGCGCCGATCAAGGGGCTGTTTTTTTCGTCGGTTATTTTGCCTGTAAGCCTAGCCGCTTCAGCGTCGTCCGGCGCAAAAAGCAAAACCATCAGCAAGACGGACAAAACGCCTACGCCCCATACAGCCCATGGTTCATATCGCATAGGTACGCCCTACGGCACGATCTTGACGGGAAAAGTCACATCCACGTCGGTTTCCGTAGAGAGATTTTCACCGGTTTTGGCTATATCTGTGTAGTGGCTAAGAAGGATTCTCATACTGCCTATACCGGTAATGCCTGTGGCAACGACCAGTCGCGTCTTGATTCCTACAGGATGGTCCGTGCCGGATTGAGGACCGTAGTCGGACTCCTTGTCC
>VGJU01000202.1 GCA_016867335.1 Candidatus Zixiibacteriota bacterium
AGACCGGCACCAAGCGCCCGACCCGTAACAGTAGCGGCCAGCAGGATGATCGACGGCGCTATCGTTTGTGTCATCGCATCAAGCGCCGCAATATGCCCATCACTCGAATACTGTGCCAGTTCGGGGGTGTCCGCGACCAGCACCCGGTCCGCCCCGTACCGCCCCAATGAGGCCGGCAACGCGCCAAGTCCGTGCCCCACGACCGCACCGACAAGACAAACCCCCATCGCATCAGCCAAACGTCGCCCTTCGCTCATGGCCTCGAGACCGGAGTTCCGGAATACGCCGTCTCTTTGTTCCACAAATACCAGTATACCCGGCATGGTTGTGATGTGCCTCCGTAGTGCTTGCCGTATCCAAAGGGCAGATGGAGAAACCGTTCCTACGATATCCCCTTTAGCGCCTGATCCAGATCGTCGATCAGATCGTCGACGTTTTCGATACCTACCGAAAAACGCACCAATTCATCCTTGATCCCTATCGCCAAACGATCTTCGGGCTCCATTTCGTAGAACGACATGATTGCCGGTTGTTCGATAAGGCTCTCGACGCCGCCCAGACTGGGACCGATAAAAGGAATCCGCAGGCGGTCGATAAAACGGCTTGCCGTCTGCATATCCCCATCGATCTCGAAGCTCACGACACCGCCAAAGCCGGTCATCTGACGGCGAGCGATCTCATGGTGCGGATGGCTGGCAAGTCCGGGATAGTAAACACGGCGAATGCGAGGATGCGCTTCGAGAAAGGAAGCTATGGCCAAACCGTTGCGGTTGTGCTGTTCCATGCGAAGGGCAAACGTCTTCAAGCCCCGGATCAGCAAATAGGCGCCGTGGGGATCCACGATACCGCCGGTAACGTCCCGAAATTCTCGGATGGCCGCTACAAGCCCGGCGTTTCCGATTACCACACCGGCAAGAAGATCGTTGTGCCCGCCAAGATATTTGGTCGCGCTGTGTACGACAAGGTCGATACCAAACTCCAGCGGACGCTGGTTGAAGGGGGTTGCAAACGTACCGTCGATCAGCGTTTTGACACCGTGTGTGCGGCCCAACACGGCTATCCGCTCCAAGTCGATCACATTGAGATAGGGGTTGGTAGGCGATTCCGAGACGATGATCCGCGTCCGGTCGGTGATCGCCGCTTCCAGTGCCTCGTAGTCGCCGGTTTTTACCAGCGATACGTCGATTCCGTACCGCGGCAGGGCCTGCAGACAGAACTGGCGGCTCCGGCGGTAGCATTCGTCCATGATGATCACATGCGCACCGGACGAGAGCATGGCGAGCAGCACGGAGGTAAATGCGTTCATGCCGGAAGAAAACAGCGCGGCGTCTTCACCGCCCTCCAACTCCGCCAACTTGCGTTCGGCCACGGTCTTGGTAGGGTTGCCATACCGTCCGTATTCTTCCCGATCCGTTTTTCCCGTTACAAAGTCGATAAGCTCGTCGGTATCCGAAAAGACATAGGTTGCCGTCTGCACGATCGGGTTGGTAATCGAATGGGAAGGTTTGCGACGCGATTCGCCGCCATGCACCGAGCGAGTGGAAAAACCGCCTTTTAGCTTGTCGTGCCGTTCATCCATCCTGTTTTCCTGTCTGTGTCTTGCTCCGTTATACCGATTTCTGCGCGAAAACTGCATATCGCGCCGTCAGATGACCTTTACTCGCTTCTCCAATCCAAAATCCGAAATCGGTTACAGCACATTGGCTTCCTCACGCAGACGCCGCACCAGTTCAGCGACATCCTCTACCCCTTTGCCGATAAAGCGGCCCGCCTGTCGTTGCGGAGGCATAGCAAGGGCCACGGTTTCCACACAGGCCGATACGAGTACCGCTTCGCGCTCTTCGATGGGGGTGCGTCGTGCTCGCATGATGTCTTTGAGCGAAGCAAGACGCGGTTGGTTGAGTCCCTTCTGGGCCGTCAAAACCACAGGCAGTGTGGTTTCTACGATTTCCTCTCCACCCTCGATCTGGCGGTTTACCGTCAACCGGTCGGATTGCGCCTCCAGCCGGATGACCTGGCAGATACAGGGCAGTTCCAGCCGTTCGGCAACCATGGGGCCGATCTGCGCGTTGTCGCCGTCTACCGCCTGTTTGCCTAAAAAAACCACATCGAACTTCCGTCCGGCAATGGCATCGGCCAGCGCCGTTGCGGTCTGCGTGGCGTCGGGTTCTTGCTCGGTTTTGAGCAAAATCGCGTGATCGGCACCCAACGCGACCGCATTGCGCAACACCTGCACGGCATCGGCAGGACCGAGACAAATAACGGTCGTTTCACCACCGAACTGTTCTTTAAGACGCAACGCTTCTTCGATGGCATATTCGTCATAGGGGTTTAGCACGAAACTGACGTCTCTCCGCTCAATGTTTTTGCCATCGGTCGAAATCTGAATCCGGGTTTCGGTGTCCGGTACTCGTTTGATACAGACGATGGTGTTCATCCCAAGCTCCGCGTTCGAATCGGCCTATGCAAACCGGGCCTTTTGTTCCGAGTCCGTTTGTCTTCTTGTATTGCCGGACCGTTGTTCGGAGTCCGGAAGAATGGCAATATAGGCCGTCCTTGCAACGGCGTCAAGCAGGGCGGAATTTTTGAGGTTGACAGTTCGAAACGGGAGAGGCTATCATGAAAAACCGGAGGCGTTTTGCCGGCACCCGATATCCCGACGATCCTCCCGCTCTTTTCCCGGAGTCTATATTTTCCATGAACGAAAACACTAAAATACCCATTTCCCCGCTTGGCGTGGTATTGTTTCCCAGCACGCTGCTGCAACTGTACATCTTTGAAGAACGCTATAAAGAAATGGTCGAGCGGTGCGTGATGACGGAAAGCGAATTTGGCATTTTGTTTTTTAACGAGAAGGATAGCCAGCTTTGCAGTGTCGGATGCTCGGCTCGGGTCACCCAAATTCTCAAGCGTTATGAAAACGGAGAGATGGACATCCTGGTCGAGGGCAGCCGACGGTTTCATGTGCTCGAACTGATTCAACGGAAATCGTATTTCGAAGCCCAAGTGGAATACTTTGAGGACGACGAGTCGGAAGAAGTACCGGATGACCTGTTAGGGAACGTACTGAAATCTTACCAGGATGTTATCAAATTGCAGACGAAAGGCGTGGGGGCGATCAAGGGGATTTTCGACCCGGTCCATTTTTCATTTATCATCGCCTCGACGATCGACCTCGATCTGCCGGGCAAACAAACGCTGTTGGAAATCACTTCGACGACCGAGCGAATGCGCAAACTGGACACGGCGTTGTCGGATACGCGCTCCCGTCTCCGAGAACTCAGGGCGTTCGAACGTCATGCTGGTTCCAACGGGCATGGCCGCCATAAGGACAAATAGGCTTTCGGAAGGAAAGTATGCGGGAACGCCGGACACGGCTGTTGGCCGAAATTGCAGTAGGGGTCGCGCTATCCGCCGTGCTTGGCATGCTCCGTCTTTATCGTCTGCCCTGGGGTGGATCGCTCTCACTCAAAATTCTACCTCTTCTATTGCTGGCGATACGCCGGGGGCCGGTTTCCGGGCTTACCGCAGGCGGGTTGGCAGGTCTGATTACGCTTGCGCTGGACCCCTTTTTTCTCCATCCGCTTCAGGTCGTTCTCGACTATTTTCTGCCATATATGGCCATCGGCATGGCCGGCGGGTTTCCCGGACGCCCTCGTCTGGGCATCGTCCTTACCGGGATGACGCGTCTTGCTTTGCATGTCATCTCAGGAGTGGTGTATTTTTCGGCATACGCGCCCCCCGAAATCGGAAGACAGACCTATCTGTTTCTGCGGGAGACCGTCGGCTGGGCACCCCAGGTGCTTACCTATGACGGAGCCGCCGCATGGGTATACTCGCTCCTGTACAACGGCAGTGTCGTGGTTCCCGAAACGCTGATCATGGTGTTTTTGCTGCCTCCGCTTGCCACCCGGATCGCCCGACACCGGGGATGATCATTCCGAAGGTTTCGGTTTGCTGACCGCCGCCGCAATCCCGATCGACACGGCAACCAGAATGGCAAGCGTGCCGAGCGTCGCCAGAAAAAGACCCGGTTTGAGTCCGGGCCACCGGTCTATCTGTTCCACCTGATCCAAGGGTATCGTAAACACCGCCGATTGCGGTGTATCGGATGAGCGTGCACGCCATGTCTCGACATGCACCACGATCTGTTTGTCGTTCCACGTCACCAATTGCCCCGTGATTTCCTTGGCCTCCCAGACCACTTCGGGACCGTTTTGCGGATCCGTTCCGATCCGCCCTCCCACCTCGCGCGCTTCGCGGAGTATGACCGACACTTTCTCGCGCGTTTTTATCTGATCCGAAGCCCGGCGAATCGGATAGACATCCACCGGAACTCGGCTTACACAGCCCGTATGGGCGACAAGCGCCGCAATAAGCAGACAGGCGACCGTTCTACGCATGACAAGCGGTCTTCTGCGCGGCTTCGAGAAACGTCTCCACCTCCCAACACGCGCCGTCGCGGCGAGAAGACTCCCACCCGGCCAAAATGGGGGCAAGTGACAACAGACCGTCGGGATAGTCGCTCATCAACAGACCGGGGTCGCGGGCACGCACTGCTTCGATAAAAACGCGATCCTGCTCGAACCACGGGTCGAACGGAGCGGCCTCGTATACCACCACGTCGTTGATTTCGATACGTTCGTAGCCGTAGACCCCCAGATGCCCGCCGTCAAAGAAAAATAGAAAATAGGGTTCGCGTTTCAAGCCTACCGGATCGCCTTCTATAAAAGTCAACGTGGCGGTGGCCCCTTGGGAAAGTTGATAATGAAAAGACGCCGAAAAGGGATGATGAAACCCTTCTGGCTGATAGAAAAACGCCTGACTGCGGACTACGTTTTGTTGCGTGACAAAACGGATATAGTCCGTAGCATGAACTCCCCAGTCAAAAAAGGGAACCCCACCTTTTTCCATTTCCGACCACCATGAGCCGGGGACGTGTTCCGGATAGGGAGAAACCAGATGAAACCGCGCATGGGTAACGCGCCTGTCAGCCAGCAGGTGGCGCGCCTGCTGAAAAAGCGGGCGGTATCGCTCGCGGAACCCCACGGTGCTGACTACGCCGGTCTTGCGCACCGCATCGGCAATGCGGCAGGCGATTTCCATCCGGATGGCTTGGGGTTTTTCGCTAAACAGATGGATACCCAGTTCCACCGCCGTTATTTCGAGGTCGGTGCGAACATAGGCCGGCACGATGGAATACAGTGCATCTATCGTTTCGGCGTCGTACATGGTCTTTGCATCGTGGTAGATGCCCGGAATGCCGAAGCGTTCGGCGGTTTCCTTTGCCTTTTCAGCGTCCACGTCGCAGAGGGCGACCACTTCCACACCGTCGATGCGTTTGAGATTGGGCAGGTGGGTTTTGTTGGCAAATGAGCCTGCACCCAATACCGCCACCCGCACGGGGCTGACTGTCATGAAAACCTCCGGAACGTATAGGTTATACGTTTACGGGGACACCGAGTTCTTTTGCGGCGTTCAGAATTTCGTTCCACGTCGGTTCGGGAATAAAGATACCGTCTTTGAGACGCTGGCTGCGGACTTCCTCTTCGATTTCTCCGGGTGCGTACACTTTTTTGAATCCCGGCAGTGGTTTGGCCGAACCGACCCAGCTTATCAGTCCCTCCACTTCCGTAGTATAGGTATCCATGTCGGTAAAGGCGGCGATGTCGATGGCAAGAATCATGATGCCGCCACCACCCGCCGCACCGGTGCAACCCGCCAGCGCCAGAGGACCGACGATGGCCTCGATCATCATGGCGAGTCCATGACCCTTGTGACCGAATTGAAGACCGCCCAACGGTAGCACGCTCACTTTTTCCGGTTCCAACTGATACCGTTTGCCGTCGTGGACATAGTTCCCGGTGTCGTCTATCAACCAACCGTCCGGAATCGGTTCGTTGCGTAAGATTTTCTGCTCGATCTTTCCACCGGCAACGGCGGAAAGCGTCATGTCGAGCATAAGAGGCGGGCCGTTTTTACGGGGTACGGCAAAAGCGATCGGTTCGGGACGAAGTCTACGTTCGTGGCTGCCGAAAGGAGAAAGGAAAAGCCCACCGCCGTTCATCCAAACCATCCCGATCATACCCTGTTCGGCGATTCTGGGGGGGAAGTCGCCGAGACGTCCGATATGGGTGACGTTGCGCAGACCTACCATGCCAAAGGTTGCGTTTTTTGCCTTCTCGACGGCAAGACCGAGCGCCTTGGTCACCGCCACGATACCGTTGGCTCCGCCCCCGTCGGTCAGTACAAACGATGGGCCTTCGCGAAGTACGATATGATCTTCCCACCGAGTGTAGCCGGTACGCAATCCGCTCAGATACCGAGGCAAAAACCATACGCCGTGCGAATCGTGTCCGACGAGGTTGCTGGTCGTAAGATGATCGGCAAGGATGCGGGCATCGTCTTCCGGAATACCGGTAGCTTTGAAAATGTCATAGCTCAAGGTGTTTAGCTTTTCGTAATGGACAACGGGCATACAGGTATCTCCTGGCGAAAAGGACGGTAAAGGAAATGAAAAACGAATACCGTCGAATATAGAAGGCGGTTATAACGGACACAACCCAATTTGAAAGGGCAAAGCAACAAGACAAAACAAAGCGGGCAAGAAGGAGGATTTTATCTTGGGTTGAGTTCGGTTCGGATGGCGCGCATCAGCGCACTGGCGTGAAACGGTTTGCGAAGAAGGGGTATCGTATGCTCGTCGATCCCGTAGCGCTCCAAGTCGCGGTCGGCATAGCCGGTCATATACACGGTCCGGATTTCCGGGTGGAGGCGGCGACACTGGCGCGACAGTTCGATGCCGCTCATGTGGGGCATTACGATATCGGCGACCAGAATATGAATAGGGTCCGTATGCTTCATACACACCGAAAGGGCTTCGACGGGGTCGGCGGCGTCCAGCACGGTATATCCGTTCAGAGACAGCAGGATGCGAATCAACGTACGCACTTCGGCCTCGTCCTCAACCAGCAACACGGTTTCCGTCCCGACCCAGCGTCCGGGATCGTCC
>VGJU01000203.1 GCA_016867335.1 Candidatus Zixiibacteriota bacterium
GGGGCTAGGTGTAGTCTGTGGGGACTATGACGGCGATGGCTGGCCCGATATATACGTCGCCAACGATCGGACGCCCAATTTGCTGTATCGCAACAACCAAAACGGAACCTTTACCGAGACGGCCTTGGCATCCGGGGCCGCTTTTGGCGAGGACGGTGTAGCGCGCGCGGGGATGGGGGTGGATTTTGGTGACTACGACCGCAACGGGATGCTCGATCTGTATGTGACCAACTTTTCACACGAACCCAATACGCTGTATCGCAACAATGCCAATGGGACGTTTACCGAGACGACTTTTGCCGCAGGGCTTGGCAACCCGACGCTTTTGTTTCTGGCTTTTGGAACCGCTTTTTTCGACTATGACAACGACGGATGGCTCGACCTTTTTGCCGCCAACGGGCATGTCATCGACAATATCGAAAAGTTCGAACAGTCGATCACCTATGCCGAAACCAATCAGTTGTTCCGCAACACGGGAGCCGGGCGGTTTACCGAAGTCAGCGCCACAGCCGGTCCGGCATTTTCGATACGCCGTGTCCACCGGGGCGCGGCATTTGGAGATGTGGACAACGACGGCGACGTGGACATTTTGGTGACCAGTGTCAACGATGCGCCGGAGCTTTTGCGCAACGATGGCGGGAACCGGCGTCGCAAGTTAGCGGTCAAAACCGTGGGAACAAAAAGCAATCGCAACGGGATCGGCGCGCGGGTCACCGTCCATGCCGGAGCGATGCGCCAGACCGCCGAAGTCAAAAGCACCTACAGCTATATGTCCTCCAACGATTTCCGGGTCTATTTCGGGTTGGACGACCACGCGTCGGCGGATTCGGTCGTTGTGGCGTGGCCGAGCGGTCTGCGCGAAACGTTGCGCGGTATCGAGGCGGACCGGCAGATTACCGTAAAAGAAGGCGAAGGCGTCGTTTCACGTATTGCTTTTCCTGCGTATTGAAAAAACCCGTCAGCGCCAGCAGGACGGGATAGGCCGTGATCAGTCCCAGTCGAGCCGCCCACGCATCCGGGGCCGTTCCCAACCATCCCACCGTGAACAACCCTCCACAGATCAGTGCCATCTGCGCAATCCGTCCGTATTCGTAAGGGATCGGATAGTGGCGGCGTCCGGTAATGTACAGCCCGCCCGCCATTACGCCATAGGCAAGTACCGAGGCCAGCCCCGCGCCGTATATGCCCCAAATCGGGATCAACCACAGATTGGCCCCCACGCTGGTCAGCGCCGCAGCGCCTGTGATGATCGGCAGGACGGCGGTTTTGTTTTTCAGGTATACCCCGACTGTAAGATTGACGTACAGTCCGTAGAGGATATAGGCCAGCGCAAAGAATGGAACGACGCCTATGCCTTCCCAGTAGGCGGAAGAGAAGAACGTGATGCCCTTCACGGGGATACGGACCAGCCAGTCGATCAGCAGCGACAGGCTTAGCCCCAACGTGCTGGCGATCAGTAAAAAGTAAGTCAGAATGCGAGCAAAGAGAGGCCGGGCGTCTTCGTTTTTGGATGTTTCCAAAAAGAAGGGCTGCCATGCCTGACGAAACATATTGACAAAAATGAGCATGCCGACGCCCAGTTTGTGCGCGGCGCTGTAAATGCCTACGGTGCGGGTATCGGTCAGGCGTTCGAGTATAAACCGGTCAAGCATCTCGATGAAGATTACACACGCTCCGGCAGGGATATAGGGAATACCGAATTTGAGCAGGGAGTACAGCCGGGACCGGTTCCAGTCGAGTGAAAGCGCGGGCAGGGTGATAAAGGCGAGCGCGACGACGGTCAGCCCTGAACCGGCGATATTGGTGATCAGGATGCCTTCCAGCCCCTTGCCCATGAGGACGACGAGCCAGTAGTTGCCGGCCAGTTCGAGGGCTACTCGGACCAGTTTGAGGGCGGCGAACAACGCCGCCCGACCTTCGCCGCGCAGACGGGCGAACGGGACGGCGCTTATGGCGTCGAGCGCAAGGACGACGGCGGCCATGCGGATATAGGAAGCGAGCGAGGCGGACGGGCTTATGATGTGGTCGATAAGCGGCGCCGCAACCGCGACGCCGCCGGCGAGGGCAAAGCTGACGCCGGTCATGGTCAGAAGCGCGGTGCTTAGAATTTGGCGTCTGTGTGTTTCTTCGAGCATATAAAAACGGAGAAACGCCGCGTCCATCCCAAAGGTAAAAACGACGTTCATCAGGGCGATGAATCCGTAGATCAGCGCTACGTGGCCGTAGGCTTCGGTGGTCATGACATGGGTATAGAGCGGAACGAGCAGAAAAGTCAGCGAGCGTCCCAGGACGTCGCTAAGGCCATACAGGGCGGAATGGCGGGTAAGGCGTTCAAGATGGCGGATCATGCGTGAAGCGGGGTGCTCAATCGTGCGCCGTCCAGTCGGGCGCGAGGTCGTCGTCCGGGTTAAAGGTAAGACGCGAAAGCTCTCTGCCGTTTATGTCGATGGAGTACAAATCTCGGAAACTGGGGATAAAAACGTTGGTTCCGGGGGTCGAAAAGATGATGTGATGGCCGTCCGGCGCCCACGAGATCGGACCGGGAAGCGGGATGCCGCCGTCCAGATGCGAGATTTGGCGTGCGTGGAATGTTTGCGTATCCGCCACGAACAACTGAAAGGTTGTGGACGCCGGGTTGGGGTGCGCCAAAAAAGCAAGCTGTTTTCCGTCCGGCGAGAAGCGTGGGAAAGTGACCTCTTTGTATCCTACATCGACGGTACGCAGGGTAAGGTCGGGGTAGGACAACAGTTGAAGAAAGGCCCCTTCGGGATTGCGGGGGTCGTTGGAAATCAGTGCGATTTGCGAGCCGTCGGGCGACCAGTCGAGGTAGAAGCGATTGGGCAGGGCCGACAGTACAAGCTGGCGGTCCAAGGTGCGGGTATCTACGATAAGCATCTGGCGTCGGTTGTTTTGCGAGCGTATCAGGGCGATATGGTTGCCGTTGGGCGCCCAGGAAAACTCCAGATCGCCTTCCGGGTGGCGGACCGGATCAAACAGCGGCTGTACGTTGGTTCCGTTTGCTTCCATGAGATAAAGCCGGTAAAGCCCCAACTGGCCTTCACGGTCGGAGAGAAAGGCGATTTTGCGTCCGTCGGGCGCCCAGCGCGGCGCGTATTCGAGCGTCTGGGTGATGACGACTCTTCTGAGGTTGCCCGGATCGTCCGGGTACAGAAAGAGCAGTTGCGAATAGTGGTTGCTTCGGGTTTGAAACAGGATTTTTCCTCTCAGTTTGTTGGGACCGACAAGGGTATTGACCCGTTCGCATCCTGCGGTCAGTAGTACGACGGTTGGCAGGAGCAGCCATTTTCCGGTGTTTTGGCCTATCAGGGTGGTCATGGCATCACCTCAGAATCCATTCGCCGTGTGTCCGGTTGGCGGGATCGTTTTTATCGAACAGCACCAGCCGGAGCGAGCGGATTTCGGGGCCGATGACCGTCGCGCCGAGATCGTCCCGATAGGGAAATCGGAGATCGTACTCGCGGGATTTTCGACCGAGCGGCATGTCGCCTTCGGCGAGATAGCCGGCTGGGACGAGGGCGGACGGTTCTGGGTTTCGGGGCGCGAGGTCTTCGAGTATGCGAGCCGGTTCGAAACGATTACCTGTCTGATCTTCGACAAATACGATCCAGCGGTCAAACTGCGCATAGCTTTCATGAAGAAATGTCGAGAGTACGAGCCGAATGGTAAACATGCGGTGCGCTTGGCGTTGCGTCAGAAATTTCTGACGAAATGCCCGTCCGGCGGGGCCGTCGAGCGAATCCGGCGGGGCCGCCACTCGGACCTCAGCCTCGGTCAGCGCCGAGTCGATCAGGGTGGCGGTGACCAGCAGGGGGAATTGTTGTTGATTCGACCCAAAACCGCCGGGGCCAAAGACGATGGTTCGCTGTTCGCGCAGGTTTTCGTAGCGTGTCGAGTCCGGCGTGTCCGGTGAAAAAGGCAGTACCGCTATCCGGGTCGAAGGTCTAAACCGGAGTGTAGTAAAGGTATCCTGGCGGGACTGCATCATCAGAAATCTGAGTTCTTGCGGCGATTGTTTGAAGTCGGGGGGTACGATACGGTCGAAACGGGTTTGTTGTTCGAGGGTAAGCTGTGCCCGGATATCCGTCGCGATGCGTTCGATGCCGGATACCGCTTCCAGCCGGGCGCGTTCCACCGTCGAATCCTGCGCGACGGTTCGTTCGTCCAATCGTCGTCGAGCCTGTATGTTCAACTCCGCGTGACGGTCCTGAAAGACGCGGATATAGGCTTCCACCCATTCGGTGGCCTGGAGTACGTGTCCCGATACCACGCCCGACTGTTCCGGTGTAAGCCGCAGATAGCTTTTCAGCGATTCGAAATCCAGAAAATTGGCTGTTCCGTCGCATCCACTTCCCGCAAGACCGAAACACACCAACACCCACACGGCGCTCTGCCGAAGGCGCAGCCTTTCCATACCTTACTCCTTATCTTTAAACGGGTTATTCAGTTTCAACTTACGGATCGAAGGTTTCCGCGTCAAGACGTTTCCCTGTACGGTTTGTCCAAAACACCGGTTTCTTTTTTAAGGTTTGTCTTGCCGAAAAGAAAAGGAGAAACTATGTTAGATAGACTTACTTACGTCCTACCTTACGGAAAGTTTCCTACAAGCGTATGAACGATGAGACGGCAGGCCCTGGTCTGCTTTACGGGCGCAACCCGGTGCGCGAGGCGCTGGAGGCGCGGCAGAGTCTAAACAAGATTCTGATCGCCGACACGGCGTCGCGTCATGACATTGCGGACATCCTGACGCTTGCGCGCGCGCAAGGGGTGGTTTACCAGTTTGTGGACCGCCGCCAGTTGGACCAGTTGGTGCAGGGCGTGCATCAAGGGGTTGTGGCGATGGCTGCCGAGCGGGGGTATGCCGATCTGTCGGCACTGCTCGAAGTGGCGGTCCGGCGGGGTGAACCGCCGCTTTTGGTATTGCTGGACGAGATACAGGATCCGCACAATCTCGGCTCCATCATCCGGTCTGCGGATGCGTTGCAGGCGCACGGCGTAGTGATTCCGCGTCGTCACGCCGCCGGTCTTACGCCTGCCGTGGCCAAGGCTTCCGCCGGAACTGTGGCGCATCTACCCGTCGCGCGCGTGGGTAACCTCAATCAGGCGATGGAAGAACTCAAAAAAGCGGGACTCTGGCTGATCGGTTTGGAGACGGATGCCAAGACAGGGTTTGACAAGGTCGATTACACCGGCCCGATCGGGTTGGTGATCGGGAGCGAGGGCAAGGGGTTGCGGTCTTTGGTGCGTCAGCACTGCGACACGGTGGTGCGGCTTCCGATCGGCGGTCATGCTGGTTCGCTCAACGCTTCGGTGGCTGCGGCCATTCTGCTTTACGAGGTGTACCGACAACGGATGCGGTTACAAAAAGATTGACAGCCAGCGTCATACGAAATAACTTGTAAGATTCTGTGGTTCAGTAGAAAAGCGTAGATAGCAGTTGTCGGTCACAAGGAGACGGAGCTTACATGTCAAAGTACGTATACTCTTTTGGCGCCGGGATATCGGAAGGCGCTGCGACCATGAAAAACCTGTTGGGGGGCAAAGGGGCGAATCTTGCCGAGATGACCAATTTAGGGATTCCCGTGCCTGCCGGGTTTACGATTTCGACGGAAGTATGCACTTGGTTTTACGCAAACGGCAAGCAGTACCCTGCCGGGCTTTCGGAGCAGGTGGACGAGGCGCTTGGTCAGATCGAGCGGATCATGGACGCGACATTTGGCGATGCGGGCAACCCACTTCTGGTATCGGTGCGTTCGGGTTCCCGCAGTTCGATGCCGGGGATGATGGATACGATTCTCAATCTAGGTCTCAACGAAACGACGGTGCAGGGGCTTATCGCCCGTTCGGGCAATGCGCGGTTTGCCTATGACAGCTATCGTCGTTTTGTGCAGATGTATGGCGATGTCGTGATGGGGGTACGTCCCGAAGGCAAGGATGCGCACGATCCGTTCGAAGAAATCCTGGAGCGTAAGAAACAGGCGCTTGGGGTTCATCTGGATACGCAATTGTCGGCAGAAGATCTCAAAGAGTTGGTAGCGGAGTTCAAGAGCGAGATCAAACACCGGACCGGTCATGCTTTTCCCGAGGATCCGAAGGTGCAGTTGTGGGGTGCGATTGGAGCGGTGTTTAGCTCTTGGAACAACGACCGGGCCATCGCCTATCGCAAACTCAACAACATCCCCGAAAGTTGGGGAACCGCCGTTAACGTGCAGGCCATGGTATTTGGCAATATGGGCGATGATTGCGCTACGGGTGTGGCTTTTAGCCGCGATCCGGCCAGCGGGGAAAAGAAATTCTACGGCGAGTATCTCCGAAACGCGCAGGGCGAAGACGTGGTAGCGGGCATCCGAACCCCCGAACCCATCGAGCATCTGGAGCAGGAGATGCCTTTGGCCTTTGCCGAACTCACCGGTATCTACCGGACGCTGGAACAACATTATAGAGACATGCAGGACATCGAGTTTACGGTGCAGCGTGGTAAACTGTGGATGCTTCAGTGCCGGGTCGGCAAGCGTACGGGTTTTGCCGCCATTCGTATTGCGGTGGACATGGTAAACGAAGGGTTGATTTCGGAGCAGGAGGCGCTCAGACGGGTCGAGCCGGATCAGTTGAACCAGCTTTTGCGGCCTGTGTTTGACGTGAGCGAGAAGCGCCGTGCCGAGACCGAGGGACGTATCGTTGCCAAGGGGTTGAATGCGGGTCCGGGCGCGGCTTCGGGCAAGGTGGTGTTTAACGCGCACGACGCCGAAGAATGGGCCAAACGCGGGGAGAAGGTGATTCTCGTGCGTATCGAGACGTCGCCGGAGGACATTCGCGGCATGAACGCGGCGCAGGGTATCCTGACGGCACGTGGCGGTATGACGAGCCATGCCGCGCTGGTGGCGAGACAGATGGGAAAAATCTGCGTAGCGGGTTGCGGTGCGCTTCAGATCGACTA
>VGJU01000204.1 GCA_016867335.1 Candidatus Zixiibacteriota bacterium
ATGAACGCAAACGACCACCGAAAATATCTGGACCCGCTGACCTTGTCCAAACTTACTCGGCTGGACCTCAAAGCCCGTCTGGTCGTGGAAGGTTTTATCGCCGGGTTGCACCGAAGCCCGTATCACGGCTTTAGCATCGAATACGCGGAACACAGACAGTATATGCCCGGCGATCCTATCAAACATATCGACTGGAAGGTCTACGCCAAGTCCGACCGATTTTATATCAAGGAGTACGAGGAGGAAACCAATCTCAAGGCCTATATCCTTCTCGACGCGAGCGCGTCGATGGGATATACGTCGGGCGGGATCACCAAGTTGGAATACGGCAAGTACCTGGCCGCGGCGCTATCCTATCTCATGCTGACACAACAGGACTCGGTGGGGCTGATTCTCTTTGACGACAAGATACGCGAGTTTATCCCCCCCTGCGCCGTCCGTGGTCATCTACACACCGTGCTGGAGCGGCTCCACGAGACCCGGCCCAGCGCGGGAACCAACAGCCGGACCACGTTTCACGCGCTGGCGGAACGTATCAAACGCCGAGGGCTTATCCTCATCCTGTCCGATCTTTTCGACGATCCGGAGGACGTGATCTCCAGCGTCAAACATTTTCGGCATCGCAACCACGAAGTGATCGTATTCCGGTTGCTCGATCCGGCGGAACAGCATTTTTCCTTTACGCGTCCCGCAAAATTCCGCGACATGGAAACGGGCGAGGAAATCTATACCCATCCCCGCGAAATACAGAAGGCGTATCTG
This sequence comes from Candidatus Zixiibacteriota bacterium, assembly GCA_016867335.1. Lineage (GTDB taxonomy): Bacteria > JAAXHH01 > JAAXHH01 > JAAXHH01 > JAAXHH01 > VGJU01. The sequence goes on from VGJU01000204.1 coordinate 763, forward strand.
GCCGATCTGCAAGCCCAAAACGACCTGTACACCCGTGTCTGTCGCGAAAATGCGGCGGATTTTCTCATGCTTACTACATCCACCCCCTTTGACTACGCGCTTCTCGCCTTTCTCAGCAAAAGGGCAAAACTGGGTTAGAGTCTAATTGCTCGATCTTTGCTGTTCGATCTTTATTTCCGGAATCGCGATGATGTTGATCCGGAAATAAATCCCCTTGTTAAAGCCGGTCGGCGTCCAGCGAAAATAAAGCTCCCAACAGTGCAAACTTCGGTGAAAGTTGAAACTGTGCGACACTATGGTTTTGCGGCGCACGTCGTAGTTGAAAGCGTGCTCCACGCGCCACTTTGCCGTAACCGGGTTGGAGAGGCCGAAAAGCCCGGTCAGGCTGTCTAAATCGAACCGGTTGAGCGCCGAAACGACATGGCTGGATGTCGAAAACGATGTGTCGGGTTTGACGCGTCCGACCGAGTAGCGATGGCTCAGCGAAACGGACCACGGGCCTTTGATCCGGTCAAAATTTTCGTCAAACCGATCGCTTCCGTAGCTGCCGGAACCACCGAATCCGGTGGAGCCAACGTTCTGCGCCGAAGAAAAAGCTCCCGCAAAAGTCTCGGTCGAAGCCGAACGCTCCCCTGTGAGGTTGATCGAGGTATTGAGGCTTGCGGTTTTGAGCCATGGACGGCGAAACGTCTGTACGACGGGACGGTAGAGGTCGTAGGTCAGGTTGCCGTCCACGTTGACCTTGTTGGCCGGAACGCGGACCGAAGCATTGATATCCGACCACGGGCGAGTTTTTGCCTTGAAATTGTAGGCGCTCGACAGGTTGACAAACAGCAGGTCGAATTTCTGCGTTTTATCCTCGTGTTCGGTTCTGGCCTGAAGAATGTTGGACAGCCCGAAACTGGCGGATCTTGAGGCGTTGCGCGGTCCGGCTTGGCTAAAGGATACCGACGGCGTCATCACATGACGGACGTCCTGCAAACGACCGATCCGGGTCCGAAAAAGCCCGTACAGGGTCGTGTTGGCCTGTACGCCTACGTTGTAAGCGTTTTGCCGATCGAACCCCTTTCCGGTTTGCCGAAACCATGTCTCGGAGTAACTGCCCTGCGGACCAAAGTGAAACCATCCGCCGGCGGTCTGTTGCGACGACCCGTTAAACTGGTTGACGATATCCTGCCGGGTTCCGGTGCTCTGTTTCTGGTCGCGCAAACTGCCGTTGTACCCCAAAAGAATCGACTGATACCAGAGCCTCTTGTCGGTATTGCGCGACGCGCCGAAGTCGGGCATGCCGCCGGTGCGCCGCCGCTGGGGTGGTGCAAAAAGAGGGCGCGACGGCAGACGAAAACTGAGCGACGTGGTCGGTCGCACGGGTTTGCCCGTGGGGCTGGACTCCGACACGGACAGGTTTAGGCTTTTTTGATCCCAGTTTTTGTCCAATGAAAAAGAAGAACGGAGCGAAGACTGGAGCCGGGTAGGGTCGTTGCCTCTGGTGGTGCCATGGACAAAGGAAAGTCGGCTGGCAAACTGGGCCTGACCACGTACCTTGAGATCGGGTCTAAGCTCCTGCCAGTGGTTGGCAGCGATATCCCATCCGGTGGGTTTGAGACCAAACGAGGACTGATACGAGCCGCCGACCGAACCGTTTGTCCGACCCGCTTTAGCATAACGCAGATACGGCTTGAGCAGAAATCCACGTGCGGACTCGACATCGCCGGTGAGACGCAAATCCCAGTAGTCGCTGGCGGCCCAGTAGCAGCCGAGATTGCGTATATAGGTTCCTTCGGTGACGCCGCTTCCATAGGTGGGGACGGTAAACCCCGAATGCCGTCCCCGTTTTAAGGGAAGAATGTAAAAAGGCAGATAAAACACCGGCACGCCATAGACATAGGCGGTGACGTTCTTGAGGATGGCCTTGTCATCGCGCAGGATTTTGGCTTTGCCGACCTTTAGCCAGTAATGACGGTGTTCGGGACGGTCGCAGGTGGTGTACGAACCTATATGGATATGAAGGCTGTTTTCGTTTTCTATCCGTAACTGCCGACCTTCAAAAAAGCCCTCTTCGTATTGGGTGCGACCGTCGAGTATGCGTCCGCGCCGGGTTTTGAGGCTGTACTGCATCCGCGCCCCCACCAGCGTGCCTTCCGAATCTTCCAATGTCGGCTCTAAGTTGGCTTCCGGGGCTACACCGACGGAATCGGGCAGACGATCGGCGGTCAGCATCTCAGTGAGGGTGTTAAACCGCACCTCACCGGCCTTCAGGGTGATGTTGTCGTATTTGAGTACGGCGTTTCCGGTGAGCACAAGCGTGCTGTCGCCGATATCATAGGTAATCCGGTCGGAGGTATAAAAGACGGTTTCCTCTTCCTCAACCGCCGCCGAGAGGGTATCCGGGAGAGGCGTGGCCGCCGGAGGGGAGGTCTGAGCAGATACGTCGGGGCCTGCGACCAAAAAAACGCCGAGGAGGAACAAAGCGAAAACGACTCTTCTCTTCACCCTTCACCCTTCGAACTTCACCCTTCGAACTTCATACGATGGCCCGCTCGTCGTCTTTGCGAAAAAAGTGGGCTTTGGCCATGTTGACGCTGAGCGGCATGTCGCTGTCGAGCGCAGGGCTGAGATGGGCGTCTATTCTGGCGATAAAGGGGTGTTTTCCGGTGGTAAGATATACAAAGGTTTCGCTTCCCATAGGTTCGATGACTTCGACGGTCGCGGCGATTTCCTGCGGGTCGGCCCATGCTTTGACGGTTCCAGCGGCGGCGACGTTTTCCGGACGGATGCCAAAGACCACCTCCTGACCACGGTAAGATTCGAGCGCCGGTTTCATCGTCTCCGGCACGGTCAGCGAAAGACGCCCTTCCTCAAAGACAAGCGCGCCATTTTTCGCCTCGATCCGCCCGTCCATAAAGTTCATGCCGGGACTTCCTATAAACCCGGCGACAAACCGGTTGACCGGGGTTTCATAAAGATGGATGGGGTCGGCCACCTGTTGTACTTCCCCGTCTTTCATCACCGCAATACGGTCGCCCATCGTCATGGCTTCTACCTGATCGTGGGTGACATAGATCATGGTCGCTTCGAGACGGTTGTGCAGTTTGCTGATTTCCGTGCGCATCTGGACCCGCAGTTTGGCGTCAAGGTTGGAAAGCGGCTCGTCAAAGAGAAACACTTTGGGTTTTCGGACGATGGCCCGTCCTACGGCCACGCGCTGACGCTCGCCGCCGGACAGGGCCTTGGGTTTGCGCGCAAGTAGATGTCCGATACCCAGAATCCCCGCCGCCTCGTTGACACGCTGCTCGATTTCGGGTTTGGGGTATTTGCGCAGTTTCAACCCGAATGCCATGTTTTCATAGACGCTCATGTGTGGATAGAGCGCATAATTCTGAAACACCATGGCAATGTCGCGGTCTTTGGGGGGGATGTCGTTTACGACTTTGCCATCTATGTATATCTCGCCGGCCGTGACTTCCTCCAGTCCGGCGATCATACGCAGGGTCGTCGATTTTCCACACCCCGACGGCCCGACGAGTACGACAAACTCACGGTCTTTGATCTCCAAGTTGACGTTGCGCACCGCCGCGACGTTTTTATCATACAGCTTTTCCACGTTTTTCAGAACTACATCCGCCATGGACGGGTTCCTCCCAGTTCCCCAAGACCATTGCGCCGGAGAAAAACCGGCTCTTGCTTACTCAATAGCTGGTTGCATAGTCTGATTTTCTCAAGGGCAAAGTCAAGCGGAATCGTAAAACCAGCGATCCAACCTCTGAAAATTTAGTGATTTACCTTGACATTCCCAATATGATCGAGTAACTTTTTGTATCTACACCAATAGAACACGGTTTACGCCGACGTGTCAGAGCCTTGTATGAAAAAGTCGCCCTCGTTTTCACATCCGAACGTGCTGCTGACGGATCTGATGATGCCCGGCGTCAACGGGATCGAGGTGGTCCGTCAGGTAGTTTCGTGCTCGCCCGACACGAAAATCATCGTCCTGTCGATGTACGGGAGCGAAACGCATGCAGTAGAAGCGCTGAAACACGGCGCCAAAGACTATCTGCTCAAGGATGACCTCCCCGAAGAGTTGACCCATGCGATTCGGATGGTGGCATAGGGACAGTACTATCTGAGCCGTCCGCTGACCGATCGAGCGCTTGGCGTTTACGCTTTGCTTGCAAAGGAAAAGCCTGAGGATCCGTATGATTCGCTTACGGACCGTGAGCGCAAAGTGCTTCACCTTGCCGCCGAAGGCACCGCCAACGCCCGGATCGCTGAAAAACTCAACATCAGTGTCCGCACCGCCGAAGCGCACCGCGCGCATGTCATGAGCAAACTCGGTCTTTCCAGCCAGACCGATCTGATCCGTTTTGCAATCCGCCGGGGCATCATTACCGCGTAACCCCTCCTTCTCTGGGTAAAAAATCGTATATTCTGCGAAGTTCTTTTTTTGTTTTTGCGTACCCTTACGAATAGACGCTTCCGTCTGCCTCCCATATATTTCCCACAGAACAAGTAAAAGCCTGTTAGGAACGTCGGGTCTTCCGATGCTTTTCCACTATACACGGGACAGCAAACAAGGAGGGTATGCAGTCCCTACGCATCCTGTTAGGGAACGTTGGGTCTTCCGATGCTTTTTCACTACGGAGCCGGACGGCAAACAAGGAGGAGGGTATGCAGTCCCTGCGCATCCTGCTGGTAGACGACAGCAGGCGGTATGTAGAGTGGGTCACGCAATTTCTCATCGAAGAAAAATTTTCCGTGATCAGCGTTGCATCGGACGGTGCGGAGGCGGTTGGGCTTGCCAAAGCGCTTCACCCGGATGTGATTCTGCTGGATATAGCGATGCGTGGCATGTCTGGTCTGGAGGCGTTGCCTTTGTTGCGTCGTGTCGCGCCGGAAGCGCGTATCTTGATGGTGACGTTGTACGACAACGCGGCTACCCGAAAATCCGCGATGGAAAGCTGCGCGGCCGGTTTTATTTCCAAAGCCCTCTTGGATCAGGATTTGATCCCGGTGTTGTATGGCAACGCCCCGAACGGGCCGAAACAGGCGACCGCCGATCTTTCATAAATGGGACCGTTTTTCGTCTCCTTTATCCTTTATAGGGAGGTCTTGATATGGGTATACCCTTTTTTCATCTGACGAATTACCCGACCGATTACGCCGATGGTATGGTTACAGATACACCGGCTGTCAAACAGAAAACCCATATAGGAGGTCTTGATATGGGCATACCCTTTTTTCATCTGACGAATTACCTGACCGGTTACGCCGAGGATATGGTTACACATAGACCGGCTGTCAAACAGAAAACCCAAAAGATGGGAGAGATGGAGCGCGCGCTGATCCGGGCGTTTGAACGCTAGGCCGCCCTCGGGCGCATGAGAGAACGCATGCTCGGTCTGGGTGCTATCAAAGAATTGCGCGCCGATTTCAAACCCTTCTGGAAACAGGAACTCGCCCTCTTGGGTATTCCCGTCCATCAAGCGTCGCTCCAGATGCTGCTCGACCCGCCGGACAAAAATGGGTGTGATTGTATGTATGGCCTGCTAGGGGAGCCGACGATCATCCCGATTCGAACTGCGGATTATCCTTGGGTGCGCGAAGCATGGGAAACCGGTCGGCCGGTTGTTGTCACACGTGAACGGTTGCGAAAGCTGGGTTACCCTTGGGCTCTGGAGATTCTGGAAGTTCCTCTTCCGGATCTGGGTTCGGTAGCTTTCCATACCCGTCAAACGGGCGTGTTTGACGAGGAGGCCGTTGCTACGATCCGGATGTTTGGCGTCGCAATGGCAGCCGGTCTCCACCGTATCCAGGAGATGGAAACGTTGCGCGATACCGTCCAGACGCTACGGACCAGAACTGAACAGCTTCAGGCGGTGACGGATGCGATGACGGGATTTCTGGGCGAGACCGACTGGAAAACAGCGGGCGGCGAACTGCTTGAGGCCGCCTTGCGTCTGACGGGAAGTCGATACGGGTGTATCACGGCGCTTGACGAACGGAATGCGCTTCAAACTTCCGCCAGCGCTGGCATGAAGCCCACAGAACCGTCGAGTGGAGAGACGGAGGAATATGGACACAACACGCCGAAGGTTACCCGTTATGCCGCATTGCTCGACAAGGTCATCCACACCGGTCGGTCCGTATGTACAAACTATGTGCTGGATGAGGCGGATGCCGGCGGGTC
>VGJU01000205.1 GCA_016867335.1 Candidatus Zixiibacteriota bacterium
GAGAAAATAGATGTTGTTCGGATTGCCCACGCCGTCGTGCAGACCGCCGTGACCGCCCCAGTCGTATACATCGCGGCATTGCGCACGGCTGGCGTCCACCGCCTCCTGAAGCCCGCCCGTAAGCGTGTCGGGTGTGTTGGGGCCAAAGTCGCCGCCGTCGTCCGGACCGCCGAGCGTCACGGGAATAAAGGGTTTGCGCGGCGACATGGTCTATTTTCGGTCTTTGGCGACATAGGTATGACCACTCATGATGGCCCGCACTTCGGCGGCGGTGTGTGCTTTTTTGAGTGCCTCGATCTTGACGGCTTCGTCGGCCAACAGCGCCTTGACGTTGGTCAGCACCGCATCGGCACGGTCTGCGGGGAATTTACACGCGCCGTTTTCATCCATGTGGATGATTTCACCGGGCGCTATATCCATCCCGCAGATCGACACCGGCACGTTGACGGCATGGACGGCCATGTCGCCGTGTCCGGGCGAGATGCCCGTAAGCAGATACTGAATCTTCATGGGACGTATTTCATCGATGTCGCGTGAGGGGCCGTTCGAGAGGACGCCTATACATCCCACCGCCTTGATCATCGAGGTCATCACCCCACCTGCCAGCCCCACTTTGCCCGCAATCTCCGGCGGGAAAATCTGCTGGATCGCTAAAATCGTCGGTTTGGGAGCGGCATCGAGTGCGTCGATGACATCCATAAACGAGAGCCGCGTGTGGTTGGGGTCGGGCAGACCAAACACGCATGTCACCGCATGACCGACGATGCGGCCCAACTCCGGATACATGCACCGGAGCGTCTGGTCCGTATACCAGTTCTGGGTCCACGGGTTGTACAACCCCAGACAGTTCGGATTTTTGGGATACGTGGCGACGGCGTTGGTGATCGAAGGGGTGTCGTACTGTTTGAGTGCTTCGAGCGGATTTTCTACGGTTTTTTTCGGCATCTGTTTCTCCGATGGATGGGTAAGGATCATACGCTGTTTATCGACGGGGATTCCCGCAATCCAAAATCTAAAATCGTTCTCCCCTGTGCTGGTCCCGGCGTGGCGGTACCGGGGTGCTCCGGAGTTCGCGGATAAGCTCTATAAGTCCTGTGATGGCCGCTTCCAGAAATTTTTCTCCCTTTTCTTGGGTGGCTTTGGTGGCGTCGCCCATCACCCCTGAGGCGGTCACCGAACTCCAGTACGGTACGAGCCGGGCATCCGAACCTTCGGGGTTGCCACCGGCCAACAGGTCCGTCTGAAAGCTGGCCGGAAGCGGTGTCCGCTCGTCTACCGCCTTGCTCATGTCTACCAGATGGGGTTTGAGTGCCAGATAGAGCGATGTTTCGTATTCGCAGGCGTGCGACGTACCGCCGTGATCCGAATCGCGCAGTGTTTTTCCGAGTTCGCGGACCGCCCGCAGTCCCCAGTGGTTGACGCTGGCGCAAAGAATGGAACCCTGATATTCGATGATGGAAAGCCGTGCGGCAAGGTCGAGCGGTGACGTGTTGCTTCCGTGTCCGTTGACGATCAGGATGTGCTTGAACCCGTGATGCGCCAGACTGCAACATACGTCTTTTACATAGTTGATAAACGTGTCCCAGCGGATAGTGATCGTTCCGTGAAAATCCATGTGGTGTGGGCTGTAACCGTGGCCGACGACGGGGACGAGGACGGCTTCGGCGGGGATGCGGGCGCAGGCGCGGCGACAGATTTCGGTCGTCAACATTACGTCCACATCCACCGGGACATGGGGGCCGTGATCTTCGTAAGTTGCTACCGGAAGCACTGCCACGCGGTCCTGTTCGGCGGCTTCTCGGATTTCGTACCAGATCATTTCGCCAAAATCGTATTTGGGGTCGGCCATGGTTTTCCTTTCGAGCGAAAAGACAAGGCGTCTTGGGGGTGTCTATTTTTTTCGGTTGGCCTTGTACGTTTCCCAGTCGAAATCCGGCGCGCGGTATGAGTCAAATATGCCACGCTCCCAGCGTCGGATTTCGGCTGCGGTCTGCACCACCTGTTCGGCGATGTCGCCGGGGATTTTTACGACGCCGTCCACATCGGCAAAAAGCAGATCGCCTGTGGATACGGTTATTTGCCCGACGACGACCGGCTCTCCGACGCGCCGCAACTGAAACGGGCCGTGCCCCGGCACCGTTCCGTAACCGAATATAGGCAGCCCGGCGGTTCGGATGCCCACCAGATCACGCACACACCCGTCGGTTATCGCACCTACGACACCGAGGGCGCGGTGCAGATGCGCCATACCGTCGCCAAATATCGCACCCCGGCGGGGACGTACGTCCGTGTCTTTCATGACGGCGACGATAGGGCCGGGCGTTTGGTCGAGCAGGTCGTAATAGGCGTCCCAGGGAAGTGGCGACGGTGCCGGGTCGAGCGGAGTGGCTTCGCAGGTCACGGCGTATCCCGCAAAAGCGCCAAATTCGGGAAGCAGATACCGGATGTCGGGACCGGTATAGTCTTCGTTGTCTTTGCCTCGTACCTTGACGACGGCGTTAAACACCGTCGCGGAATCGTACTGGCTCAGTTCGGCCAACAGGTCGGCACTGAGACGCCCCATGCGCATTTCTCCTTTTATGAAATGATGTCGGTGTTTCGCATCTCGTTTTACGCTACTGCGGCCTGACGGGGTTATAAAACGCTTGACGGAACCAGAGGCAGGCGAGATAATATCTTCCGTATTTGTGCTCCGAAAGCGTAAAAAATCAAGAGAAATTCGCGCTTAGAGTACGATTTTCGGGAACCGCTCGGCGTATCTCGGCGTTAACCATTTTGAACGTTGTACGTATACCCTTTGTAGGTTTTATCCCATCACCCATTTTTTAGGAGTAGAATATGCGTCGCAGTCTGCAATGGTTCGGTGTGGCCGCGTTGGCGTTTGCCGTCGTGACCGCCGGTCCTTCGTTCGCACAGAAAAGTATGCCGGCCGGCCAAGCCGCCAAACCCATGCAGGACGGCAACCGGGGGATGCTCGAAATCAAGCTCAAAGGCAAAGGGGTATCGCTCAACTATGGACGTCCCGACATGAAGGGGCGCGATATGCTGGGCATGGCGCCCGACGGTTTTGTATGGCGTTTCGGTATGAACGAATCTACGACGTTCAAGACCGATTCCGATCTTATGTTTGGCGACAAGAAACTGGCCAAAGGTTCGTATTCGGCATGGATCAAACACATCAAGGGCGAGCAGTGGACACTGGTGTTTAACAAAGAAGTCGGCGTATGGGGTATGCCGGGCGCCAAGCGGGAAAACGATGTGCTGGAAGTGCCGCTGACCTACTCCAAAAAAGGCGGCAATCTGGAGAAACTGACGGTGGAATTTATGGAGATGGGCGGAGGCGGCCACATGGTGGTAAACTGGGGGATGCACCGTTTGGAAGTGATGTTCAAGGGGATGTAGGGTTTTGGATTTGGGATTTGGCACGGAAAAGGGAGAAGGGCCTTGTGCTCTTCTCCCTTTTGTTTAGGGTATAAAAAAAGCCACAAAACAATTTGTTTTGCGGCTTGGTATGCCGAAGCGCGGATTTGAACCGCGACGGGATTTCTCCCACTGCCCCCTCAAGACAGCGTGTCTACCAATTTCACCACTTCGGCATGGATCAGGGTGTTTGCGGCGCAGGTGTTTGCGCTGGTGTCTGGCCCGCAGGCGCTATAGGAACCGGTGCGGGTTGCTGTGGCGCGGGTTGCGCGGCGGGTAGCCCTTGCGCGGGAGACTTCTGTTGGGTTTTCAACGCTTCCTCACGGATCAGGCTACGCGGTCCTTGTGCACTGCCCTGAAAAAAGTTGAGACCTATGACCAGAATCATAAACGCACCGGCGACGAAGATCGTCACTTTGGTAAGCAAGGTAGTGGCACCGCGACCACCGAACATGGTGTTGGCCAAGCCGCTTGCGGCCATGCCGCCAAACGCCGATGAAAGTCCGCCGCCTTTGCCTGCCTGCATCAGTACAACCCCAATCAACCCGATGCACACGAGTATATGAATGATGGAAAGCGCCGTAACCATAGGATGTCCTCGACCGGGTTATGACCGGGCGGCCTCTACGATGGCCGTAAAAGAATCCGGGTGCAGACTGGCTCCGCCTACCAGAACGCCGTCTATATTCGATTTTGCCAGCAAGGCGGCCGCGTTGTCGGGTTTTACGCTGCCGCCGTAAAGGACACGAACGGCATTTGCGGTTTCTCGGTTCGAAACGGCGGCAAGGAGATTTCTGATGCGTGTATGAATCTCGTCCGCCAGTTCGGGGGTCGCTACGCGGCCCGTTCCGATGGCCCAGACCGGCTCGTAGGCGACGGTGATACCGGCGATCTGTTCGCCGGAAAGTCCGGAAAGCCCCTCACGCACCTGCGTTTCGACCACACGGTCGGCCAGCCCCGCTTCACGTTGCGCCATCGTCTCGCCAACACATACGATAGGAATAAGACCAGCGGCGATAGCCTGCAACGTTTTTTTATTCACGACGGCGTCGGTTTCTCCAAAATGTGTCCGCCGTTCGGAGTGTCCTAATATAACGTAGCGACATCCGCATGTCAACAACATTCTGGCCGATATTTCCCCGGTAAACGGCCCTTCCGTTTCCCAGTGCATGTTCTGGCCACCCACCGCGATGCGTGTATTCCGCAACAGCTCGCCGATGGGGTACAACCCGCAGTAGGTAGGGCACAGCACGATGTCGGCGTATTCCGCGTCGGACGTGCGCTCCGAGATCGCCCGAGCCAACGCGATGCCATCTTCTATCGCGGTAAACATCTTCCAGTTGCCGACGATCAAAGACCGGCGGGTAGTCATGACTTGCATCCTCTCTTGCAACAGGTTGGGTGGATCAACCGAAAAATACCCTGGCGATTTCGTAGAGATGGTTGTCCACTTTCCGAATTTTTCCAATGATGTCGGTCAGGGGAATGGACTCGATCTTCGTGCCGTTTAGTGCGACCATGCGTCCAAATCCCCCGTTGTGGAGCAAGTCGGCTGCGGCGACGCCGTACTGCGTTGCCAGCACGCGGTCGTACGCCGTCGGCGAACCGCCCCGCTGAATATGGCCGAGTATGGTCACCCGCGTCTCGATGTCGATAAGCCGTTCGATCTCGACACCGATCAGATGACCAATCCCGCCGAGACGCACATGCCCGAACTCGTCGACTTTATCGTCCTGTGTGACCAACTTGGTCGCATTTTTTGGCGAAAACCCTTCTGCCACGACGATCAAGCTAAAGGTCTTGCCTCGCTGTTTACGCTGATTGACCAAGTGGCAGACTTCCCCGATTTCCATCGGAACTTCCGGAATCAGAATGCAGTCCGCCCCGCCTGCAATCCCCGCCTTGATGGCGATCCATCCCGTATGGCGTCCCATCACTTCGATAACCATGACACGGTGATGCGATTCCGCCGTCGTATGAAGTCGGTCGATGGCGTCGGTGGCGATCATGACGGCCGTATCGAATCCGAACGTGGCGTCCGTGCCGACGATGTCGTTGTCGATGGTCTTGGGGAGTCCGACCATCGGGATGCCAGCCTCGTTGAGCTTTGCCGCCGCACCGAGCGTATCCTCTCCGCCTATAGCCACCACGGCGTCCAATTCGAATTTTTTGATATTCTCCTTGATACGTTCGATACCGTCGGGATGTTTGATCGGGTTGGTGCGCGAGGTGCCGAGAATCGTGCCACCGCGATGCAGGATCCCCGATACCGAGTACAGACTGAGGGGTTCCGTGTCGCCATGTATCAGTCCCGCCCAGCCGTTATGAATGCCTACCACCGAAGAACCGTAGGTGTCTATCGATCTCCGCGTGACCGCCCGAATCGCGGCGTTCAACCCGGGACAGTCACCACCGCCAGTCAAAATGCCTAAACGCATAGCCATTTGCTCCTTTTATCCGTTTGCTCGAACAAAGACCGACACGCTCCGCAGGTTACGCCCGTGCGACCGTCAGCGCATAAACTTCAGCAACGCCGCCTTCTTCCACCAGTGCCCGCGGCGCATTCGTCAAGCGTGGCGCCGGTCGTGTACACGTCGTCCACAAGCGCGATACGGGCATTTTTAAAATGCCGTCCAGTGGATACACCAAACACGTTTCGAACGTTTGTTCGGCGTTCATCCACGCTCAGGCGTGTTTGCGAACGGGTCGAATGCCGACGCAGCAACGCTCCGGCATCCACCGGGATGTGTGTGCAGAAGGCAAGACCGCGTGCGATTTCCTCAGCCTGATTATAGCCGCGTTCTCGGCGCCGTACGGCATGGAGCGGCACGGGAACAATTCGATCAATATGCGAAAACCAAGATTCGTGTACAACAATTTTTCCGATCCGGTGTCCCAGAAAACGTCCTACCGACCGGCGGTCGCGGTATTTCAATAGATGAATCAACGTCTGTACCGGCTGGTTGAACTCCAAGACGGCCTGGGCACGGACAAAATGAAGCGTGCGTCCGACGCAGAACGTACAGTCCTCATCGGGCATGTCGAGCGGCATGCCGCACTGGTCGCAACTCGGCGCGGACAACAGTACAAGCTGTCTTTCGCAGTCGTCGCATACGATCGGGTCGGAAGAAAAAAGCCGGGCATGGCAGAGCGCGCAGCAGGGGGGAAAAACAAGGTCCGTCGTCGCTTGCAGGGTCTCGGAGCATTTTTGGAAAAGACGGTCAAAAGACGCAGGCAAAGACCACCTTGGGATAAATTCGCTCGATGGGTCTGTACGTCAGGATGTCGGGGGCTTCGTCAAAAACGAATGTCCACCGATAGTCTATCCCGACGACCAGATACGCATGGAGTCGGTACTGGATTTCGGCCATGACCACCGACCGGTCGTCAAGCGTGCGGATGTCGCCGAAATTTCGGATGTTCTGTTTGTCGTATACCGCGTGCAGCGTCAGGTTGGGAATAAGCCTTGCTATGTGCGCCTCGG
>VGJU01000206.1 GCA_016867335.1 Candidatus Zixiibacteriota bacterium
TCACGCTGGACTTGCCGACAGCATCGCTGCGCAGAACATCCGCAGGGCCGCTATCAACCGGCCCATCGTGGACAACGCCTTTGGTGTTGAACTACAAACCCCGTTGCTTGCTACGGGGTAGTTGATAACATTTCCCCCACGTTGAAGAAGAAATTTTTCCGCGTTTGCTACGGTTTTTCTTTTTTTATCCGCCCGCCACGGCCCGGATGATCTCGACCGTGTCGCCCTCTCGGACATAGGTCTGTCCGTGCTGTTTTCGCGGCACGACCGAAGCATTGACCGCCACCGCCGTGCCTTCCGAAGCGATTTCGAGGGCGCAAAGCAACTCTGCTACGCTCATCTCTTTGTCAAACGAGCGTAACATGCCGTTTAACGTGATCGTCATGGTGGTATCCTGTGTTTATGCAGGGGGCGCCGAAGCATGAAAGCGTTCGAGCAGAAAGGGGCGCGCCGCAGGGGGAACCTCGCCACCGGTCAGCATTTCGGCCATCCATGCTGCCGTGAGCGGGGCCATCAAAATACCGTTGCGGTAGTGTCCGGTGGCCAGATACAAACCCTTGAGCGGTGTGGGGCCTATGACCGGCCAACCGTCGGGCGTGGCCGGTCGCAGTCCTGCCCACATGGATTCGATCGGGAAATCGCGCAACGCAGGTGCTACCTCTATCGCGTCCCTGAGCAGACGCAACGCACCGGTTGCGGTCACATGGTTTTTGAACCCCGCTTCCTCGACCGTAGCCCCCACCAGCAAACGCCCGGAAGTGCGGGGTACGAGATACGCCTTGCTGGAATAGATAGTATGTCGGAACGGAGGATCGCCGACAACGCTCAGCGCCAGCATCTGCCCCCGAACCGGACGCACAGGGGGGCTACACACACCCGGCAGTCCGGAAAGATAGCGTGACCAACTCCCTGTCGCGTTGATGACGATGTCCGCCCCTACCGTACCGGTGGCCGTCTCCACCCCCCTGACGCATTCGGTGTCGTACAACACACCCAACGCTTCCGTATGCGGACGTATCTCCGCTCCGACGCGTTCCGCCGCTACGCGAAGCGCTTTTACCACGTCCCGGTTTTCCACTTGATTGTTTTCCGGATAATAAAGCGCCATCTGTACTTTAGAAGTCAGGTTGGGTTCGAGCCGCCGAACTTCCTTTAACGTCAGCGAATGTACGGCGACGCCTTCCTGTCGTTGACGACACAGACGGGCTTCGAGATTTTTCTGATCCCGGTTGTCAAACGCCGGATATAGCGTTCCGAATCGGCGAAAGTCGATCCGGCTGCCGGATTCGGCTTCGAGTGCTTCCACAAATGCCGGATACATGCGCAGACTCTGGCGGCAAGCGGACGAGAAAAACGTAGTCTCTTCGAATTCGCAGTCCGGCACGAGCATTCCGGCGGCGGCCCACGAGGCTTCTTGTCCCGTTTCTCCGCGTTCTATCACCGTGACCCCAAACCCGTCCGTCGCCAGCCGCCAAGCAATGGCAAGCCCCATGATGCCGCCTCCGACAACGGCGACATCGGTCGATCGAGAAGAGGTAGACATACGGTTTCCAAGAAGGCCAACAAAAAAGCCGTTTCGCAATGAAACGGCTGGAATATTCAGCCGTTTCCCTACGCTGGTATCACCCAGTTCAGGTTCAAAGGGTTTTTTCTCAGGTCTTTCCGCACAGCATTTTGCGCGACAAAAACCACCCCTAACGGATAGATCGCAAGCTATGGCGTGTATCCACAGGTGTCAAGCGAAAAGACGGACGTAGCAGGAGAAACCCGCATCCATTTTCCCGTTGTCGCGCATCTTTGTTCGCTCTATCTTCCCGTCAGCCCTGTCGTTCCCCTTTCACCACTTTTTGGAGGTTCTGATGCCGTTACATGATCGCATCGCCCTGATCGTCGGCGGCGGCGCCGGTCTAGGCCGCGCGATTGCCGGCGCTTACGCCAGCGAAGGCGCGACGCTGTACGTGGCCGACCGGAACGAAGAAAGTGCCCGCGAGACGCTGACGCTGACCGCGCCGACAAGGGGCACGGCGCTTTGCGGTGACATCACCGATGCGGACGCCTGTCACACCCTCGTGGAAACCTGCGTCAGTCAAGCGGGACGGATCGACATTCTGGTCAACTGCGCCGCGATCTGTCTGGTAGACGATATGCTCGAAGTCACGCCCGAACGCTGGGACCGGGTGTTCGACGTCAATGCACGTGGCGCGTTCTTTCTGATTCAAGCCGCCGCAAAAGCCATGATACCCCAACGATTCGGACGCATCCTCACCATTACTTCACCCGCCTCCAAAATGGGATTCCCGCATTTTCTGTCGTATGCGGCCAGCAAGGCGGCGGTGGACAGCATAAGCCGCGCTGCCGCGGTCGCCCTTGCCCCGCACGGCATTACGGTCAACACCATAGCGCCCGGACGCATGACCGGGGGGATGATCGACGCGCTCGAAGCCGATCTGGTTCGCGTGACCGGAAAAAGCGCCGAAGAACTTCGGGCGGAGCGAACCAAAGGACTGCCCATGAACCGCCGCGTAACGTCGGAAGAAGTTGCCCAAGCCGCCGTGTGGTTAGCGTCCGATGCCGCTTCGTATGTGACGGCGGAGCGATTCAATTTCACTGGCGGCATGGAACTTTCATGAAGCGTGACGTTTGAAGGGTAAAGGGTGAAGAGAGGAGAGGCGATGCGCATTGCTCAAATTGAGACGCTGAGACTGCCTGAGCATCCCAATACTATATGGGTTCAGGTACATACGGACGAAGGCGTAGTAGGGCTTGGGGAGACGTTTTACATCCCTGGCGCAGTGGAGTCCGTGATACACGACTGGGCCGCGCCGCTGTTGATCGGTCAGCCGGTATTTGACCGTGAGTCGCATTGGCAGACGCTCTTTTCATACGCCAACTTCTTCGGATACGCCGGCGCGGAGATGCGTGCCATCTCCGCGATCGACATCGCGTTGTGGGATGCGGCGGGGCAATATCTCGGACAACCCGTGTACAACCTGATGGGGGGAAGATGTCGGGAGTCGATCCCGGTGTACAACACTTGTGTCAACACCCTGAAATACGCGGATCAGGATGGTTTTTTAGAGCGGCCCGGCGAGTTGGCCGAATCGCTGTTGGCAAGCGGCATCACACAGATGAAGGTATGGCCGTGGGATCGTTTTGCCCCACAGATGCAGAGTCGGCAGATGACTGGTCCCGCCGGATGGTCTGCGGTCGGTCCGCCCGGACACCGGCTATCACCGGATCATCTCAAGCAGGGATTGTGGACGATACAGGAAATCCGGCGTGCCGTGGGCGACCGAATGGATATCGCCATCGAAGGACATTCACGATGGGATTTGAATTGCGCCCTTGCCATCGCCCGCGCGCTCGAAGCCTATGAAGTGGTGTGGATGGAAGACATCATACAACCCGACAGCGCGGACGATCTGGCGCGGCTTGTCCGGGAAACCCGCGTTCCACAGTGCGTCAGCGAGCGGCTGTTTACCCGCTACACCTACCGCGAGGTGCTGGAGCGACACGCCGCGCACATCGTCATGATCGATGTAATATGGACGGGCGGTCTGACCGAAGCGCAGAAGATTGCGGCCATGGCGGACGCCTATCACCTCGGTTTCGCGCCGCACGACTGTACCGGCCCGGTCAACGTTTTTGCCTGTCTTCACCTGTGCGCTTCCGCGCCCAACGCGGTCGTCATGGAGGTGGTGCGCGGGTTCTACGAAGGCTACTATCTCGATATCGTTGCAACGCCGCTCCCGATACGCGAGGGACGGGCATGGCTCGATTTCGGCCCTGGGCTGGGCATCGCACTACGCCCGGAAGTTCGGGAACGAGCGACAAAACGGGTAAGCGGATAACACGCCGAGTCTAGGTCGGGATGGTGTCAAAACGGTGTCGTCGTGTCGGTGATGGGACACCAGACATGGGTGCGGTAAAACCCAAGTGCCGCTTCGAGCGCATCGGATGTTCCGATACGTTCGAGCGCCCTTGCCGCCTTGAGTCGCATGTACCGGTTATCATGTCGTAACGCACCGATAAGCGCCAGGGTGGCCGGGCCGGAGGCGGGACCGATACGTAACAGCGCCATTGCCGCGTTGCGACACACCCATTCGTCGGTTTCGCTCAACGCCTCGCCAAGACCACATGACGCCGTTTCATCGACCGTCTGTATCGTGCCCAGTGCGTCCGCCGTAGCGCGCCGCACCTCGACAGCCTTGTCTCGCAACGCCTCCGTAACCACAGGAACCGCTTCACGCGCCATCTTTCCCATATCGCCGAGCGCATCGATCGCAGCGGCACGCGTCGCGTCCGACGTATCTTCGCGGGCCAGTTGGGCCAGCGTCTCCACGGACCGCCCCCCCCTGCGCAAAGCGCATAACCTGCGTTACGCCGCAAAACCGGATCTTCCGACCGCATCAGCCGTGCAGCGACCTCCACCCCTTTTTCTCCAGCAGCCCCGAGCGCATACGCCGCCTCGAGCCGCTCCACCTCTTCGCCGTTTTGCAGCCGATATGCCCATTCGGCCACATCACTCCGCTCTCCTGTCGCTGTCGACAAATGGCCCCGATTCCAGTTCCATAGGCTCTCCCAAAGCCCCTCCAGCGGGGAGTCGGACTTCTGCCTCGCTGTGTCTCCGAACGCCCACGGGGGCGCTTCGGGTTCGTCCAGCCGGGCAAAGAGAAATTTGAGCATAAACCGTTTTCTGTCGCCCGAATTAAACGTCCCTCGATGCCACAAATCGTAATGTACGATCACCACCGTACCGGCTTCCCCGGTAAGTGGTGTTTCGCGTCCATGCCACGGACCGACGTTAAAATACTGACTACCACCAACCACACCGGTCGGTCCCATCTCCACCGGAGTATCTTGCGGATAGTAAAACGCCATGGCCCATCGTAGCCGGTGATGTCGTTTGGAATACCCATCCTTGTGCAAATTCTGCTCCGGCGTGTGGGGTGGGTTGACATGACAGTAACGGTGAGGATGCGTGTAATAGGAGGGACCCAGCACACTGGTCAGCGCGCCATGCACGGCAGGATGGTTGAAAACGTCCTGAATTTCCGGAATATTCGGCAGAAGATTGTTGCCCGGCTTGCCAGACTTTTCCAGAATCGACGTCATTCGGTCGTAAACGTTTTGGTGAAAGTCGGCAGAAAAGTCGGTATGAATCTTTACAAAACCCTGCCGGATAAAATTCTGCATGGCCTGGTCGTTTAGCAGTTTGGCGGCGGGCATGGGTGCTCCATAAGGTGGGTAAACAAGGACGGAGATCGTTGCGTAGGAGGTTTCGGGGGTTCAGATGGCGTATACGGGTTGCCTGTTTTGTGGTGCGGAACGTATTGAACGTTGCAACCGCCCCCCCGGTAGGTTAATATGAAGGAGAAAGCGAAAATTTCAACCGTTTTCCGTACGTCGCAGAGTATGTACGGGTAGACGAGACTTGTGGATCGGGCCATATCTTATCGAAAAGGAGTCTGTCATGCTGACGCCGGAACAGATACGACATTTCGAGACGTTGGGGTTTGTGGTATGCAGGGGACTCTTTTCTCCTTCCGAGATACGCGACATTTCCAATGCCTTCGACGTTGCCATGCAGGTAGCGCGGGGTGGGGCCGCCGAACCCGTACTCGAACGCAACGAACTGGGGTATTCGACCAAAAGACAGCAGGTGGTTCCGTTTTTCGACTACAATCCAGACGTCTTTTATCCCTTGCTGGACGATGCTCGACTCATGGACGCGTTCGAGGCGTTTATGGGCGAGGATTTTATTTTTACGCTCTCGGAGGGCATCATCCACGCGGGTGGATCACGGTGGCATCACGATGCGATGGCCCCTGATGGTTTTTTCACCATGCGAGCCGCGTTGTATTTGGATCCACTCGAACCTAACGACGGATGTCTCAGCGTGATTCCGGGCAGCCATTTTCACGAGTTCAACATTTCGCTACGGGACCGGATTTTGAATCTCGGCGCGCGTGCCGAAGATATTCCAGGACGGTATCCCATCGTCAACACGCCGGGTGACGTGCTGTTTATGAACCACAAACTGTTTCACGCCGCATTGAGCGACCGTCCGGGGCGTCGCGCCATTCATATCAACTGTAGCCAGAATACCACGCCGGAGCGCAACCCGGTTCATTTCGAATGGCTGATGAAATTTCTGGAAGGAGAAAAGCGCGGGTGGGGACGGTTTTACAGTGACCGACTGATTCAAACCGCGGGACCGCGTCGTGCCCGGATGATGGCCCGCGCCATCGAACTGGGGCTTGGCAATACCGGGCCTATCACGTAGCGGCAATGAACCAAACAGAGTCAAGAAGGATTACGGTGACGGCATTGCCCTGAACACCATTTCCATCCCGTCCCGCGTCTCCACCGTGATACGCAAGGTCTGGGGCCGTGCCAGCGTCGCCGGAATCGGCACGCCGTCCACGCGCACCTTGGGATCGCGGCACCACGCCGCCGGCACAAGCGCCTCGAACGTAAGCGTCCGGTACGGTACGACACCCGGCAAACCCTCCACATACAACCGGTAGCGGTACTCCAGCGCCGACTCGTCTACGGTTTCGACCCGTGTGTGACGCCGCATCAAATGATAGGAGACTACCTCTTCGGGAACCGCCGTCCACACTTCATCGCCGCCTTCCGATAGGACCATCTCGAAACGCTGACGCAGTTGCGCCTGCGAACAGTCCTTGTTGGGGTGCACCGGCGTCTCAAGCGGACAGTGACAGTAGTCTATAATCCATCCGTTGACCACCTGCGCATGACGTATGTTGCGAAATGGATCGTACGCGCTGAAAAACGGGGCGTAGTAATGGTCGTGTAGAGGGGTCCGGTTGATCCAGAATAGTTCCTCTTCGGGGCGGTTGAGGGCGTCTGTGATGCTCATCGCGCCCA
>VGJU01000207.1 GCA_016867335.1 Candidatus Zixiibacteriota bacterium
CGACAGTATCGACCCCGGCCAGGTATCCCGGCTGATCGATCTGCTGATGGAGGCACGAAAAGATGGGCGACGTATTTTTATCCTTGGCAACGGCGGAAGCGCGGCTACCGCTTCGCATTTCTGCGAAGACCTTGGCAAGTGTACACTGCGTAGTCTCGACGACAACCTTCGCTTCAAGGTGATCAGCCTGACGGACAACCTGCCGTATGTCACCGCATGGGCAAACGACAACGGCTACGATCTGGTATTCGAACAACAGTTGCGCAACATCGGCGAACCGGGAGACGTTGTCGTGGGCATCAGCGCGTCGGGCAATAGCCCCAACGTGGTGCGCGCCATCGAGTACGCTAATACACGCAGTATGGTCACAGTGGGCATGACGGGTTTTTCCGGTGGTAAACTCAAAGACATCGCCCGCCATTCGGTGCATGTGCCGATCTCCGATTACGGCATGGCCGAAAACATGCACATGATCGTCGTTCATATCATCGTCAACCGCACGACAAAGCTTGTCGCGGGTGAGGAGACCGGCAAGGATGCGACAAAACCGGCGTAAACGCTCGATGTTCTTTTTTGTCGTCTGTCTCCTGCTGGCGCTTCCCGGCCTGAGCGGGGCGACCTCGGAAGAAACACTGCCCGCCTATCACTGGAGCTACCCGCTCATCGACCGGCTTAGGCTCCACGGCTACTTTGCCGGTCTGTTTACCTCTCACAGACCTTTTACACGCGGGACCATCGCACACGCGCTCGCCGATATCCAAACCGACCGATCCGCCGGCCGCCTCACCCCGTCCCCAAGCGATGCATGGCTGTTAGACCGGCTCAACGCCGAATTTTCCGACGAACACGCCGAACGTCAGGACTCCACCTCCTACCGTCTAAAACTGGGGATCACGGGCGCGCTCGACGGGTTGTACCGCTCTCCGGACCTTGCCGGAAGCAACCTGATGCATTACGGAGTTCTAAACGCAGGAAGCCGTGCGCGTGAAGGGCTAAGAACAAAAATCAGCGCCGGATACGGAGAGCGCCTCACGCTTTTTTATGCCCTGCGTCTGGATCGCAACCTTGTGGACGATCCCACCTATATCGGCAAATACTTCAGAGGTGTGACCGGATATACCGAACAGGCTTATGTACAAGCCCGCCACGGCCCGGTGCGATTCAAGATCGGGCGCGATTTTCTCGTGCTGGGAGCCGGAAAAAACGGCCGTCTGCTGATGTCCGACAACAGCCGGCCGTTTGACCTGTATCAAGCGGAAATTACCGCCTCTTTTGTCCGATTTACGGCTTTCGGCATCCAACTGGACGATTTGGCGCAAGACTCGTTGTTTACGCCGGGAATCGGTCCGGCCAATACGGCTCGGCGGTATATTAACGGACATCGATTCGATTTCCGCATCGGCAGCCGGGCGATGATCGGCGTTTCGGAACTGGTCGTGTACGGCGGCCCCAAACGCACCTTTGAGCTGGCATACGTCAACCCGGGCAACTTCTATCACGGCGAGACACTCAATGACGAAACCGCGCTCGGACGCCCCGCAAATACGATCGGATCGGTCGATGTATCCGTTTTTCCGGCGCGCGGGCTGGAGGTTTACTGGGAAGTGCTCATAGACGACATAAAGATCGAAAAGGTAAACGTCTCCGATCTCGAACCCCCGCGATTCGGTCTGCTTGCCGGCGCCCGGTACGCCGATCCGCTAAGGCTGGACGGCGTTACCCTTCGCGGAGAATACACCCGTATCGCCAATCGGACGTTCAACGTATATTTCAACGACTGGGAACGTTATCTGCACCGAAATCGCCCCATCGGTCACTATCTCGGCAACAACTTCGACCGGTTTTTGTTTGGCGCAGATGTATGGGGAACCCGTTCGCTCCATCTGTCCGCCGAATTCGAGTATCTCCGCCAAGGCAGAGACAGCATCGACTCTCCCTATAACGTCGACTATCTCAACGTTCCCTCGGTGGATCAGGGTTATTCCGAACCATTTCCCTTTGGACCGGTCCAGCGTACCCATGCCATGAATCTTTCGGTCGTGTTCAGCCCTCATCACGACATCCGGTTTCAGACGGATCTACGGCTGGCGCGGGTCCGCAATTTTGCGTTTACAGGTCTCGACCGGAATCAGGTGCAACTCTTTAGGGTCGGGGTGTCGGTCAACTACGATCTTATTCGCGCGTGGCGATGATATGCCAGCCTTAACGCTCTTCTCATTCGCCAAGATCAACCTCGTTTTGCGGGTGCTAAGAAAAAGACCGGACAGATATCACGACATCGAAACGATCATGCAGACGGTCGATTTGACGGATACGCTGACTTTTTCCCCGGTGCGTTCGGGTATTTCGGTTACGTGTACCGCACCCGACGTGCCGGTGGACGAACGCAATCTGGCCTATAAAGCCGCTCAATTGCTCCGGGAGCGATACGGGTGTCGGAAAGGCGTTCGTATTCATATCGACAAACGGATTCCGGTGGCAGGCGGTCTGGCAGGCGGAAGCGGCAATGCGGCTATGACGCTTCATGCGCTCAACCGGCTATGGAAGCTTGATCTAAACCGGGAGACGCTGCTCGGTCTATCTGCCGAGTTGGGTTCGGACGTGCCCTTTTGTCTGTTTGGCGGCATGGCAGCGGGTGAGGGACGCGGAGAGCGTTTGACCCGGCTCAATTCAAAGAGCAAAGAAGGGTTTTTGCTGGTCAACCCGGCGTGCGCCGTATCAAGCGCATGGGCATACCGGAATGCAAATTTGGAATTGACAAATGTCATGTCCTGTATTAATTTAGATGTCTCTGTATGGCAGGGGAGCGATTTCCAACGGAAGATTTCTCACCTGTACAACGACCTTGAGTCGGCGGTATGCGCGGCGTATCCCATGGTCGAACAGGCGCGCCTGTCCTTGAAAAAGTGCGGTGCTGCGGGTGTACTCATGTCCGGTAGCGGGCCGACGGTTTTTGGCGTTTTTCCAGATCGGGCGGATGCGGAAGCGGCTCGGCAGCGTCTGATAGGGCATATCGAACCGGCTTGGCGTATGTTTGTCGTTTCCCCGGTTTCGCACGAAGAAGTCGCCCGTCGGTCGGGATGGATGGAAAGATAGCGGAGTGGTCATGGCCGAAGGATTGAAAATTTTCGCCGGTAATGCCAATATACCATTGGCACAGGACATTTGCAAATACGCGGATGTTCCGCTGGGCAAGGCCACGATTTCTCGGTTTAGCGACAGCGAGATAGAAATTCATATCGATGAGGACATCCGCGGGGCGGACGTTTTTATCGTGCAATCTACCAATGCACCGGCGGAGAACTTGCTTGAATTGTTACTCATGCTCGACGCCGTCAAGCGAGCTTCGGCGCGGCGACTTACGGCCGTGATTCCTTATTTCGGATACGCCCGGCAGGATCGCAAAGCCAAACCCCGCGTTCCTATTTCGGCAAAACTCATCGCCAACCTGATCACGGCGGCAGGCGCGGATCGTGTGTTGACCATGGATCTTCATGCGCCGCAGATTCAGGGTTTTTTCGACATCCCGCTCGACCATTTGTATTCGGCACCGGTATTTACACGACGGCTCAGAGAACTCGGCGACTCCGACAACCTCGTCCTTGCCTCCCCGGATGCCGGCGGCATGGCTATGGCCCGGTCGTATGGAAAGCGGCTAAACTGCCCACTAGCGCTCGTAGACAAACGTCGACCCCGCCCCAACGTGTCCGAAGTGGTTAATGTCATAGGCGATGTGCAGGACAAGATCGTGATTATCCGTGACGACATGATCGATACCGGAGGAAGTCTGACCGGAGCGGCGGCGGCGCTCAAGGCACGGGGAGCGGCCAGCGTGTACGGGGCCTGCACCCACGCCCTGCTGTCCGGCAGTGCCGTAGAACGGATCCGGGCTTCCGTGCTGTCCCAACTTATCGTTTCCGACTCGATTCTGCTCAACTCGGAAAAAAGAAGTCCCAAACTCGAAATTCTGTCGGTCGCATGGCTGTTCGGAGAAGCCATCCGGCGTATTCACCAGGAAAAGTCCATTACTTCATTGTTCGAGTCGTCGGATCAGACCTGACGATTTAAAGTCCGTGGGGGAGCTCATGAACGCAGTATCCATCAAAGCGGAAAAACGGGAAGGTACAGGCAAGCAGGCGGCCAAGATCCTCAGAAAACAGGGGCATCTTCCAGCCATCCTGTATGGAGGAAAACAGGGACCGGTTCCGCTTTCTCTGAACTACCGGGACTTCGAAGCGTTTTTGCGCAAGCACCGAGGCGAGAGCGCCATCATAAATTTGGATATAGAAGATGGTGAACCCCGCATGGCACTGTTGCGAGAAATTCAGCGCAATTTTGTCCACTCTACGCTCATCCATGTCGATTTTCAGCAGATTTCTCTGACCGACCGGCTTCACATGACCGTCCCTCTGGTTCTCGTCGGTTCCGCCATCGGCGTAAGACCGGAGCATGGGGGTATTCTGGAGCAGTCCCTGCGCGAGATCGACATAGAATGCATCGCCTCCGATATTCCCGAACATCTGGAAGCAGACGTAAGCCGTCTTCATTTGCACGAATCGCTGCACGTCGGAGACCTTTCGTTTGCTGGCATCCGAATCCTTACGGATAAAGAAGTCGTTATCGCTTCGGTCGTCGGTGCCATGCGGGAATCGGATACCCAGACGGAAGAAGGAGCGGAGGAACCGGAGATTATAGGACGCCGCGCCAAAGAAGACGCTTAGACCAGCCATGTTCGTTTTTGTAGGACTTGGCAATCCGGGTACGAAATACGCTTTAACCCGGCATAACGCAGGCTTTCGGGTCATCGATGCCCTGCTTGGTATTTCTCATGCACGGCTTGCGTCCGTATGCGACGTTTTTCATGCCGTAGAGGTTTCCATAGAGCGGGAACCGGTCGTCCTCGTAAAACCGACGACCTATATGAACCGGAGCGGACGGGCGGTAGCGGAAGCGTGCAGACGGTACGGTGTAAGTCCGGACCGTCTGGTGGTCATATATGACGAGGTGCATATAGACTTCGGCGTGTTGCGAATGCGTGGACAGGGAAGCCACGGCGGGCACAATGGAGTAGCCTCGATCATCGCCACACTCAGCACGCAGACGTTTGTCCGGCAGAGGATCGGAATCGGGCCGCCGCCAAATTCGGCAGAGATGATCGACTATGTACTCGGAACCTTTACCATCGAAGAAGAAGACCGTCTTCCTAAGATTATCGACCGCGCTTGCGCCCAGTTGCGTATGGTCGTGACCGAAGGGTGGGCGGCTGCGGCAAGTCGGTATAACGGCGCAATAGGCTTATAGACACGTTTCCAAATCTTACAAGGAGAAATAACTGTGCAGTCATACGAGTCCGTCATCATTCTCGACTCCCAGCTTGAAGACGAGCCGATAGAAAAAGAAATCACCCGGATCGAAGGGCTTATCACCGCACGCAAGGGCGAAGTGATCGATACGGAGCGGTGGGGACGCAAAAAGCTCAGCTATGAAATGAAGGGCCGCCAGCAAGGATTTTATGCGTTGTTTCGTTTCAAGCTGGAGCCGAAAGCGTTGCAAGAGATGAGCCATACCCTGAAACTCAACGAACGCGTTTTGCGGCAACTGACGACTCAAATGAAAAAACACGACCTTGCAAGCCCGGAAAAACCTGACCAGGCAAGCTAGGAAACCGAAGACTAGGGGCTGAGGCAACCGCGCTGGAAGCCGAGCGGGTGTCGCAGGTTTCCGGATTCGCTCCCAACAATAGGAGAAGTGTATGAACAGCCGATCCAAAATGGCCAAACCGAGAAAGCAGAAACGCATTCCGGGCCGGATCAAAAACATCGATTACAAAGACCCGAAACAGCTTCGTCGGTTTATCACGGAGCGGGGCAAAATCGTTCCCAGTCGCATTGCCGGAACCAGCGCCCTGTGTCAGAGGCGTCTGGCAACCGCCATCAAACGCGCGCGTCATCTCGGTTTGCTGCCCTACACCGAAGAAACGTACAAATAATCCTGCATCCCCTACGGGATGTACAGGCAGGAGCAGGGATCGTGAAACTTATTCTCACCGAATCGATAGACCGTCTTGGCGAGGCCGGAGAAGTGGTAAACGTCGCCGACGGGTATGGACGCAACTATTTGTTGCCTCTTCGCAAAGCCATCCCGGCTACCGGCGGAAACCTGCGGATGCTGGAACGCCGGTTGAGTCACCGCGAAGCAAGAGACGCCAGAACCCAGCACCAAGCCGAAAATTTTGCACGGAAGCTGGAGGAGATCTCCTGCACCGCCGTAGTACAGGTGGGCGAAGAAGATCGTATGTTCGGATCGGTCACCGCCCAGAACATCTCCGAGATGCTCAAAGAAAAGGGATACGAAATAGATCGGCGCAAAATCCTTTTGGACGAGCCTATCAAAGCCCTCGGCATTTATACCGTACCCGTCCAGGTACATCCGAAAGTACGCGCCGGTGTCAAAGTGTGGGTGGTAAAGGAATAACCGACAAACGTCAAATATCGCTTGACGAATCTCTGTTGGTCATATATATTTGAGGGCTGTTGCGGCGGAGAACCCGATGGCCAGAAAAATTCAACCCGTTCGTGAATCCGTCCGAACCAACGAGCGACGCAGGCCCTCGTCGCTCAAAAGACGTACCGGAACTTCGGGGCCGTACCGGCTTCCATTTCAGCGTCCGCAATATATCGCGTTCGGAGCCAGTCTGCTCGCCATTCTGATCGGTTTTCTGGTCTTGAGCTTCGAATCGATTACGCTTGCGCCGTTGCTGATGGTAGCCGGCTATTGCGTGGGT
>VGJU01000208.1 GCA_016867335.1 Candidatus Zixiibacteriota bacterium
AAAAGACGTACCGGAACTTCGGGGCCGTACCGGCTTCCGTTTCAGCGTCCGCAATATATCGCGTTCGGAGCCAGTCTGCTCGCCATTCTGATCGGTTTTCTGGTCTTGAGCTTCGAATCGATTACGCTTGCGCCGTTGCTGATGGTAGCCGGCTATTGCGTGGGTATCCCGCTGGCGTTGCTCTGGAAAAAAGAGCACAAGGAAACCGCAGAAGAACCGGCAGCAAACGATACAACGTTACAAACAGAGCTTACGGGCGGTTAGCTCAGCCGGTTCAGAGCGCATGCCTTACAAGCATGAGGTCACTGGTTCGAATCCAGTATCGCCCATGCACAAGTTTGTCCGGGGACGTAGTTCAATTTGGTTAGAGCACCGCCCTGTCACGGCGGAAGTTGCGGGTTCGAGTCCCGTCGTCCCCGTTCTCTCGTAACGCCCTCTATCAGCCCGCCGAGTACTTCTCGGCGGGCTGTGTTGATTCGCCGGAGTGGTGAAATCGGTAGACACGAGGGACTCAAAATCCCTTGACCTTGCGTCGTGTCGGTTCGAGTCCGACCTCCGGCATACCCTTGATGGCCTGTTTCTTTTTTATGAGACAGGCCGTTTTTCTATGTAGCCAAAAGATAGTTGACAGACTTCCCGCAGCCACGTATGCTTGTGACGTGTATCTGCTTGTATAAATCGTCCCCCAATCGCACCTCTGTCCCTCACGTGGAGACGCCGCGCCCTATGCTCGACGCCGTCGAACTGACCCAGACCCTTATCCGTTTCAATTCCGTCAGTTCTCTGAGCAATATCCCGATTTCGGACTGTCTTCAGGAGCGGCTCGAACATATCGGATTCGAGGTCGAGCAAGTCCGCTACCGAGATGCATCCGGAACGGAAAAGGCCAGCGTAGTGGCCCGCAAGGGGAAGGGAAACGGCGGCTTGGCGCTTCTCGGTCACTCGGATACCGTGCCGGTCGCCGGATGGCAGAAAGACCCTTTTGATCCGATCATCGAAAACGATAAACTCTATGGCCGAGGTAGTTGCGACATGAAGGGATCGGTCGCCTGTATGCTGGCCGCCGCCGAATCCTTTACGACGGAAAATCTCAAAGCGCCTATCTATATCGTGGTTACCGCCGACGAAGAAGTGGGCTGTCAGGGCGCACGCGAAGTAGTCGCCCACTCGAGGCTTTTCAACGAATTCGATCTACGTTACGGCGTTATAGGAGAGCCTACGCTGATGCAGGTCGTTCGCGCCCACAAAGGAGCCGTAGCCCTGCGCGCCACCGCACACGGAAGAGCCGCCCACAGCAGCACCGGCAAAGGGGTCAACGCCAACTTGATCATGATCCCGTTTCTTGTCGAAATGAAAGCAATCTATGACCAACTTACCTGGGATCCCGCGCTTTTCAATTACGACTTCGACCCGCCTTTTTCGGACTGGAACATCGGCATAAACGACGGCGGTATCGCCCTTAACATGACAGCCCCGCAAAGCGTCTGTACGGTATACTACCGTCCTATGCCCGGCCAGGATCAGCAAGCGCTTATGGACCGCGCCCGTCAAGCCGCCAAGCGATGCGATGTAGAACTGGCCATCGTCAAGACCGGCGATCCGTTCATGACACCGCTGGAATCGCAAATCGTGCAAGCCGCGATGAAGAGCGTCGACGCAGATCGCGCCCATACCGTCCCGTACGGCACCGACGGTCTTGTATTTGGCGCCAGACTCGAACTGGTCGTGATAGGACCAGGCGACATCAAACAAGCGCATACCATCGACGAATGGATGGCGATAGACCAGTTTGATGTCGCCATCCGGGTATACCGAGATATGATAGAGCGATTCTGTATCGCCGCCTAACCATGTACCATTTGCAGGAGAACGCTTTTGCAGATCGGCCTTATCGGCTTGCCCAGCGCAGGCAAAACCACCCTGTTTAACGCTCTTGTAAAAACAAACGCGGAAACCGGCGGATACGCTTCCGCCAAAGCCCCCAATCGCGGGATCATCAAAGTGCCGGACAGACGGGTTGCCCTGCTTTCCGAACTGTTTCAGCCTAAAAAAACCACATACGCCACTATCGAGTATCTGGACATTGCCGGCATCACCGAAGGATCGGGAAAACAGGAAGGGCAACAGGGCGAAGGCGGACTGTCAGCACTTCGCCAGATGGACGTGCTGGTGCATGTTCTTCGGGGTTTCCCGGACATGGCGGGTGCTTCCGTATCACCCGAGAGCGACTATGAAACCGTCATGATCGAACTTGCACTGGCCGATTTGGAAATCGTAGAGCGACGACTGACCCGGCTGTCCAAAGAACTTCGTCTGAAAAAAACACCGGAATACGCACGAGAAAACGAACTTCTCGAACAATGCAAATCCGTCATCGAATCCGGTGGAGCCATCCGTGATATCGCGCTGACCGGGGAAGATGAAAAACTGTTGCGCGGATATCGGTTTCTTTCGCAAAAACCTTGTATGACGGTTCTGAACATACCGGAAGAGACGCTCGGACACGAATCGGAACTTCTGAAAACACTGGAGGCGCTACCGGGCAGTACCGAAACCATGGCGCTCTGCGCAAAAGTCGAAATGGAAATCGCCCGGCTGGACGAAGCCGACGCCGCCGTCTTTCTCGAAGATCTCGGCATCACGGAACCAGCGCTCACCCGCATGGTGATCACCTCGTATCGTCTTTTGAATCTGATCTCCTTTTTTACTGTGGGCGACGATGAAGTACGCGCCTGGACTATCACAAAAGGAGACACCGCGCCGGAAGCGGCCGGAAAAATCCATTCGGACTTGGAACGCGGCTTTATCCGGGCCGAAGTCGCCGGGTGGCAGGAAATTCTGGATGCCGACGGCTGGACCGGTGTAAAAGATAAAGGCCTGTTGCGGCTCGAAGGAAAACAGTACACCGTACAGGACGGCGATGTCATGAACATTCGATTCAACGTGTAAACGGTGCCGTATGACATCACCCGAAAAACCAGCCGGAGAGCTTGCTCCGGGAAAAAACATAATGGCGGTGCTTGTCCGGCAAGACAGCGTTTTTTCGTCGCTTCCGCTGTTTCTGGTCGAAGAGGACAGCCGCCAAAAAAATCCGATGCTCTCCTACAAAACGGAGATCTTACTCGGACACCGCACCGGCACGTTCAAATGGCAGGTCTCCGGCGACCAGACCTACGGCTTCCCCGACGCATTCGACCGTAAAGTATTCAAAATACTCGAAACTCTGATCCTCTAAAACAAGCGGCCTATAGAGAATCTGGTCCACTTTTCGCTCTATAGAGTGCTCCAAATGCTGGGGCTTCCGCCTTTCGGAGTACATTTTACCCGCGTACGCGCCGCCGTACAACGTCTCGCTGCTATCAAAATCCATGCCCAGTTTGTCAGTGGCGACAAAATCCAGACACGTCACCAGTCCCAGACTTTTCGTGTTTTTGACGACGTGACGTTTCAGGAAGAGTCTTTTGGCGATGAAATCGGCGAGGGAAATCATCGACTGACCCTGAGCGGCTGGTATTTGGATGCAATCAACCGAGACGCTGTGGTGGCGGTGGATCTGGGCATTCTCCAGAGCGTACATAATCCGCACGCCAGCCGTCTTTATGAATTGCTTCTGACCAAATTCACCGAACTCATCTCTCAGAAAAAAACCGGTGGACGATACGCTACTCCACGCTTTTCCAGCTTATCCCGGTCCACGAGGTAAGCTGGATGTTTTCTCCTAAGCGTCAATTCGAAGAAGCCCACGAAGAACTGGTGACGCACGATATCATCGACCGAGCCGACTGGTCGAAACTCGATGAAGGTTGGGAGGTGACGTATTATCCCGGACGTCGGCTGTACGAGACGGCTTCGGATTCGGAGACGCCGCATCGCGTCGTAGAAGAAATCCCGTTGCTGTTTCCGGAAGAGAAGGCCGAAATTCTGAAAAACGAGTCCGTCTCCGCTCCGTCTCAGACACCGGATACGCCGATCACAGCACCCGTGGATACACCCATTTCCGGAGAGTCGGAGGAAAAATCCGATAAAAATAGCGAAAACCATCGAAAAAAACATATCGAACCGTCTGAACTTCCGGCGGAACCGGAAACGACCTCCGAACCGAAGATGGCGGCGGACGAGGGCGAGCCAACAGACGCGACCGCATCCGCTACCGAGAAATCGACGCCCCCGGAACAGCCCGGAGATAGGGAATCCGAAGCGCTTTCCACGCATTCCTCTGAAGCGCAGATACAGTCAGCGCCCGTTGAGAAATCGGCCGAAACGATTTTGGAGACTGAAATCCCCCATGATCGACACGAACCCGCAATGAAGGGGACTACCGACAATCTGCCCGCAGCAGAACAGCAGATCGAAACAAAAGAAGACTCGGACCAAGCGGAGAAGCCTGCGGACGTCACCCGGTTTTCGCCATCTTCGGTAACAAGCCGGTCATCCGAACCATCGGCCCCGTCTGTCGGAGAGGACGAGTCGGTCCGGGGCGCAGAGAAAGCCTCCTATGAGCCGCCCGTTCGAAACGAGCCTGTCGATGTTGTGTTGCCGTCTTCCTTGACCGAAACACCGCTTTCCCGGTCGTCTGTATCGTCTTTTCAGTTGCGATTCTTTACCCTTTCCAAAAAAGGAGCCGCTATGAACGGAAAACAAAGCGGAGACACCCACTGCGATATCCGGTATCTCCTGGCATGGACAACTCGCTCAAGAAACAGGGTGCTGACCGACGACGTGGCACAGAAAACCCGCCAAATCGTTCGGGAAGTCTGCGCCGTCCATGAGGCCAAAATCGTCAAGGTAACCGTAACTCCCGACAGCGTACAGATCGAAGTAGTCTGTCCTCCGACCGTTACGCCGGCGGCGTTGGTGGACGATCTCAAGGAAAGAACGCTACATGCACTGGACACGACGTTTCCGGCCCTGAAGCAACAGTTTTGGGGACTTCCGCTCTGGTCGGGCGGATTTATATGCCTTACCATTGGTGACAACGTAGAAAACCAGCTCAACGCCTATCTCGACGGGAAAACCCCGGTCGATGAAGATGTATTTCAGGTGGTTTCGGCGTAGAAGCGTCGCAAGCAGGACGGTATGAACACAGAAGCCCGGGACGATGCCGTTCTTGATTCGGATATGCCATTTGCCGTCTTTTCAAAGGAAGAGACGACGTTGGCCGTCCTGCCGTTTTTCTCGCTCGAATACGGAAATCAACACCCGTCCTATCATCTTGCCTATGAAACCAAGCTCTCCGGTTTGGGAATAGAGGCCACGCTGAATTGGCAGGTTTCCGCCGATCCGACCTATGGATATCCGGATGCCTTTGATCGCAAGGTTTTCAAAGCCATCGAGCATACAGGGCTGAGCGGACGTCGGCCTGTTCTCAATCCCGTACGGTTTTCTCTACGCCAGATTCTCCAGTTGTTGGGCATGGCCCCCTTTCCTACCCATTTTGCACGGATTCGCTCCTCTATCCGTCGCATCGCTGCCGTCACCGTCCAAAGCCGTCTTTCCTACCTGACCGCCGCAAAAAATGGCAAAATCACCCGCACTTTCCATCTTTATGACTCCGTTTCTTTTAATGACGCCTCCGAACGTGACGAGATCGTAACCGACGACCATTGGATCGAGTTAGGTGACTGGTATCTTCAGACACTTGATCAACCCAGTATTCCGGAAAGCGATCCGATCTATTTTCAACAGCTTCGCCACCCCCTCGCTACCCGCCTATATGAAGTGCTGACGGTAAAGTTTTCCGATTTCATTCAAAACCGGCTTTCTGGATGGCGCACGTCGTATCTCAATCTGTGTCGCATCCTGCCGGCGCAACCGGTGGCGCTGTCTCCCCAACGTCATCTGGAAATTGGTCACCGCCCCCTTATCGCCACCGGCTTTCTCGCAGAGGTGTTATGGGAAAAAATGGACGGCAATTGGATGATTTTGTATACGCCCGGACCACGGGCAAAATCAATGTATGCACCCAAGCCGGACAGAAGACCGAATCCAAAACAACGCACTGTAAGCCCGGCGATGCAACGAACGATATCCACAGGCAACACCGAGACAGAAATTTCCTTCTCGCGCCTCTCCCTTGCAAACACCCAGTTCGATGAAAAAGATACCCAATTGCTGCCCTACTGGGGGCTTTCCGAACGTCCGTTCGACACCACGCCGAATCCGCGGTTTTTCTTTGCCACCGCCCAGCACGACGCCGCGCGGTTCAAACTCGGGCACGGCGTAGCCACCTGCGCGGGCGCGATTCAACTGACGGGCGATGTGGGATGTGGAAAGACGGTGCTGCTCCGGACTTTTATCCAGGACCTCGATCCGGAAAAATATGAGGTGGCGCTACTGACCAATCCCCGATGGGACGGTGTGGCGTTGCTACGCGAAGTGCTCTATCAACTCGGACACCCCGCCGAATCAACCGACAAGAATCACATTCTGCGCAATATCGAAGAAGTATGGTTAAAAACTTTTCAGGCGGGAAAACATACCGTGCTGATCATCGACGAAGCACAACTCATCGCCGATGCCGCCGCTTTCGAAGAACTTAGGCTGTTGCTCAATTTCCAGATGGACGACCGGAATCTGGCAACGCTTATCCTGTCGGGGCAACCCGAACTAGGTCTCATGATTCGTGCGATCCCTCAATTCGAACAGCGCATGGTGTTTAGACATCATCTTTATCCGCTGTCAGACGTTGAAACGAGAGACTATATTCGCCATCGGCTCGAAGTGGCCGG
>VGJU01000209.1 GCA_016867335.1 Candidatus Zixiibacteriota bacterium
AGTTGACCCACCAGACTTCACCTCGTTGCATCGAAACCGTCCTCCACGGTGACCTCTGCCCAGTTCAGAGCCTCAGCCTCCCGCTGAGTGTCCTGCGCCATCTCTTCATAAGCACGATCCAGGTTCGCGTCGAACAGGTGGGGGCGAACCTAGTCTTCGATGAACCGGCTGATCCGGCCCGGGCCCACCACTTCGCGCAGACGGCCGTAAACCTGAGCCTCAAGCGTAATGGTCAGTTTCCTGTGCATACCGTTATGCTCTCTGTGAGGGTAAGTCATAGATACGTATCCAATACGTATATGGATGGATACAGGTTCACCATCCTTCAAGTAGAGAAGCACTCAAGGTCGTTTCAATCCCATCGAGCAGATGATCTGAGGTTCGCCGTCTGTTCCCGCGCCTGCGTAAGAGACAGACGGTCCCCTAACGGGCTGATGGGATCGAAGCGATAGAGGAGATACAGTTTGGCGTGCAAGGGGTGGCGAAGATAGAGTTTGACGACGACCTTGCGATCCCGGAGTGGATCGGCCAATCGGCGCAGTCCTCTCTGACCGCCACCTGCCAACGGACCGGACAGAATCTGGCCGAACTGATCCAGGATGCTCTGGCGAGGCCATCCCAACTACTCGATACGCTAAGCACGTACTTGCTATTGGGTAGCGGGTCTTTGCTTACCCCGTTTCCACCCAGTGCTGGAACAGGGGTTTTACGTCTTCGGGCAATGAGGCAAATCCGTCGGCGGTAAGCAGCGGCACTTGGTTGTCTTTTTTTCCTGTTACCCGTTCCATGTAGGATCGTTCGGGCGAGTCGGGGCGAAGCACGCTCAGATCGAGCCACCACGGGGCATATCGGACGACCACCGCCACGCGGGGTTCGGACGTCGTATTGGGCGCAGTGGCGTGCCATAGTCGGCTGTCCATGATCAACACGCTGCCTGCTTGACCACAGGCCCGTTTTTCGCCGGTCAGGACGGCCATCGGTGCGACGCCGTTGTTTCCGGTGGGGTTGCTGGGAAACCGGTGACTACCCGGTACGATCAACGTGCTGCCGTTGTCGTCGGAAAACGAAGACAGCATCCAGATGGTGGTCAGATGCATGACCACATCCGGATACGGGGCCGGCAGATGGCCGGCGTTTTGCTGGTTAAACGGCCAGTCGGCATGCCAGCCGCTACGGACGTTGCCCGGCTCGTTGATGGTCGCTGTTGTAAACGAAATACGTACATGCGGACCGAGCAACGCGCAGACGATATCAAGCACGCGCGGGTTAGCCAGATAAGGAGCAAGCGATCGGTCGTAACGAATGACCCCGCTGACATGGCCGATATGCAGCGGGGCGTTGGGATTTTGGTGACGCTGTGTCGTCTCTCGTATGCTTTCTCGGACGGCCGACACTTCCCCGGACGGCACGACGTCGTCTACGACAAGAAACCCATCCGTATCCATGCGCCGTAGCGCCTGTTCCAGCGTCATCCCGATTTCCTTACCACACGTAGAAAACCCTTACCCCGACGATCACGTACACGCTCAAGAACCCAAGTACTTGTTTCACGGCTGGGTCTATTCGGTTTTGGGTGGTGACAGGTGTGTTCCCCTGTGGTCCCCCGCGAGCAGAGGGACGTTTCGCGCTCCCACCCCCCTTTCGCGGCGGGGAGGGTCGGGGGTGGGGGCCTGCACCAGATGCCTAGTAACGCGAAGAAGTCAATATCCCCGCCGGTCGAACAGAAACCCCATCACTTCGTTGTAGGGTTTCCCGAGTGTCCGGTAATAGCCCATGTAAAAACACGGCACTGCGCCTCGTCGGCACATTTCGTCTATGAATTGTCCTGCAACCATGTACATGGCGACGTTGTTGACGATCCCGGTTGCGGGCGATACGCCTTCCGGGCGACCCGGAACGGGAACGACGCCGCCGAGTTCGGGACACAGATCGTCGAGATACAGATCGCATCGGCTGCGCAGTTCGTTGTTTTGCGGTTGTCCGATGCCTACGACGAGATGACCGTGGGCGCGCGCCTCATCCGCCCATTCCAGTTCTTTGGGGTCGTTGGGGCTTACCGCCGCGATCAGGGTGACATCTTTTTCTCCCCCTTCTTGGGCCGGGCGCAGTTCGAATTTGTTGACCATGTACAGTCCTGCCGCTACGCCGCTGGCTTCCGATTCCACGCCGCCGTTTCGGCTTCGTACAAAATAGTGACCTCCGCTTATGATGCGTCTTGCGATGACCGGAGCGATCTCCGCGATCCGTGTCCATTGGGTTTCGCGGATGGCGGCAAGCCGCGCCAGCACCGTATTGACGTACAGTCGTGCCTTCGACCCGTCCGGGGCACCGCCGGTGGCGAGCGCGTAGGCCGCCTCCGCCGTAATCATCCAGTGAATCGAGCAGGTGACGTTGGACGATCCCGGGCATACGGGCATGGTGGGGATTTCGGGAACGTTTAGAATGCCCTGCTGCCACGGAATATGCGAATCCACGACCCGCGAGGCCACGTCTTCGGGCATGAGGTCGTTTTCGTTGGGCTGCACCATGCCGGGCGGAGTGATCCGATTGTTGACATAGCAGGTCGTAAAGACGACCACATACACGCCTCGGTCGCGCACTTCCTTTACTGCTTCACTGACTCGGTTGGTCAACAGCATGTCACCGGACCGCATGGCGGCGTATTCTTCGGGCGTGTTGGAATCGTTGGTGTTTACGTGAAAAATGCCCGGACTGCCCTCTCTGTCCGCGATCAAGTCCAACGAAGGCATGTGGCCGGTGGAGACGTTCATATACACGGTACGGCCAGCGCGTATCGTCTCGACGGTTTTTGCCGCTACCTCGGCGATAAGCGTGGCGTCGTCTCCTATTTGTCGAAGAAGCCCAGTCGCAACCCGGTAGTACTCGATACCAAAGGGAGCGGTATGCCCCCAGGTGTGTTCAGGATGATGCCCCATGGATGATCTACCTTTTCCGAGAAGGGTAAAGTGGTGTTAAACCTCTTTAAAAGCCGGCATGACTTCGTGGACGAAAAGTTCCATACTGCGCACCCAGGCGTCTTTGTCGTCCCAGTCGTATCCAAGGATAAGCAGGGTTCCAAAGTCGCCCGTTTCCTCCATGAGCAACCGCAGGCGTCGGATCACCTCGTCGGGATCGCCGTGGATGATCTGTTCCTGCATGAGATATTCGAAATTGGCGTCGGCGTCGGCCATGTGGGGGTCGCGTTTGAAAAACTTGCGTCCGAGTCCCTTGTCAAACAGTCGTCCGATGTAGTTGTAGTTTTTCGCCATCGAGTTGGTGCGTACGCGGCGTTCGGCCTCTTGTTTGGTATCGGCGACAAACACGCTGCGGCATACACGCCAGTCCGCCCGATTTGGGGTTCGACCGACCTCCAGCGCCCCTTGTTCGTAGGTGTGCCACTGGTTTGCCACTACGTTTCCTGTGATAAGGTTGCTGCTCATGGGTGCCCACCCGCGCCGCCCCGCCGATTTCATCGTAGGCGAGTCAAGGCTCATGGCGGGTGCAAAAAGCGGCGGATGCGGTTTCTGGAAGGGTTGATGCGGATAGCCTATCAGCGTTTCGTCATCCACGAATTTTTCCAGATGTACCTGCCAGAATCTGCCTTCGATGTGATAGGGAGGCGGTTGTGTCCAAAATGTAAGGATGATGTCTGCCGCTTCGTCGGCCATGACCGAGTTGAGTTTTGGGTCGATGCCAAACAGTTCGAGATCAGCGGTAACGCTTCCGGGGCCGAGACAGACGTTGAGCCGTCCATGCGACAGGTGGTCCAGAAACGCCAGTCGTCCGGCGACGTGGACGGGATTATGTTGCGGGACACACACGGGGGCCGGACCCAGCCGGATGTGTTTGGTCAGGGCCAGCGCCTTGCCGATAAAAATCTCCGGCATGACGATGTTCTCGTACCGCATCGTGTGGTGTTCGCCGATCCAGAACTCCGAAAACCCCATCTCCTCGGCCATTACCACCAATTCGAGATCTTCGTCGTAGCATTGCGCCAGCGGTTTGTTGGGGTCGTGAAAAGGCATGATGAACATTCCGTACTTCATAACGGCTCCTGTGGAATGACATGACGGGGAAGGTTTGGAAAACCGGATTCACATTAGAGATCGAGAGAAGAACTGTCAACGGGAAATTTTTTGAGAAAAAACGCAGAAAATTTGCGTAAGATCACAGCAAAAATTCCATCACGATCCTATAATTTTAGGAGATGTGGTTTTGCCCCGTATCGACGCGCATGTCCGGCATGTATTTTCTTTTGGAATTGGCTTGACAACGGCCAAACCCATGTCTACCGTATGGTTGGAGTACGTACCGATCAGAAAGGGCTAAAAATGGAAAGAATCCGGCGATAGAGGGAGCGGGTGATGGAAAGCAAAGGTCTTGAGGGGGTTGTGGCGTCGCGGACGGGGATATGTTTTATCGACGGCAAACAGGGGCGAATGATCTATCGCGGATACGACATCCACGATCTGGCCGTTTATTCGGGTTTTGAGGAAACGGGCTATCTGCTTTGGCACGGGGTTTTGCCCACAAAGGCCGATCTGGCTGCACTCGACGAAGAATTGGCGGCGCATCGCAAACTGCCGGGGAAGGTATTGTCTCTTTTGCGCGGATACGCCAAAGACGCGCTTCCCATGGATGCACTTAGGACGACGGTTTCGGCGTTGGCGTCGTATGATCCGGATGTGGCGGACAACTCGCACGAAGCCAATGTGCGCAAGGCGGTCCGACTGACGGCGCAGATGGCGACGGCCACTGCGGCCTACTGGAGACTGCGGGAAGAAAAAGAGCTGATCAACCCGAATCCCAAATTGAGTCATGCCGCCAACTTTTTGTACATGTTGACCGGTCATGCACCGGATCCGCTTCATGCGAGAGCCTTCGACATCGCCTTGATTCTTCAGGCCGATCACGAACTCAACGCTTCGACCTTTGCCGCGCGTGTCACCGCCGCAACGTTGTCCGACATGCACTCGGCGGTCACCTCGGCCATCGGCACGCTCAAAGGCCCCCTGCATGGCGGTGCCAACCAAGACGTCATGCGCATGATGATGGAAATAGGCGAGGTGGACAGGGCCGCGGACTTTATACGCGAGAAACTGGCGCAAAAGGCTAAGATTCCCGGTTTTGGGCATCGGGTGTACAAGACGGAAGACCCGCGTGCTACGCATCTGCGCCGACTGTCGCAGGAGATAGGGCAAAAGGCGGGATATACGCGATGGTTCGAGATGTCGCGGCGGATCGAAACTACCATGATGGAAGAAAAGAAACTTTACTGCAATGTCGATTTTTATTCGGCGTCCGTATATCACACCATGGGGATTCCGATCGATTTGTTTACACCCATCTTTGCCTGTAGCCGTATTTCGGGATGGACGGCCCACCTGCTCGAACAATACGCCGATAACCGGCTCATACGCCCGGTCGGCGAATATACGGGGGAGACCGATCTTTCGTACGTTCCCATCGACACCAGAGGATAGGCTATGTTCCGTCGGACAGGGTGGCTGTGGTGGGTAGTGGGGCTGTTGTCCGTCCTCCCCCCTGCTTTTGCCATTCACAGGCCGTCGAACAACACTGTAACTTTGAGTACGGCGGCGGGTCATGCGGGCGATGTCCGCGTAGTGACGGTAAGTCTGGCCAATTCCGATACGTTGGCAGGTCTTCAGTTTAACATCCGCTATGCACCTAATAACCTCAAAGCGACCGCCGTCACCCCTTTGTCGAGGCTTTCTTCTTTTGACACCACGTTTAACGATACGCGGGGGATGGTGATAATCTTAAGTCTCGGCTCACTGCTTCTTCCGGGTTCCGGCCCCATATTCACCATTACCTACCGAGTCGCCAATCCAGCTGTTTCGGCCCGGACGCCGATGATCTTCGATCTGGTCGTGGTCGCTGACAAGCGCGCCCACACCGTTCGGTCATTCGGCGTAAATGGCGTATTCGACATATTGCCGCCCGTTTCCATCATCGCGCATCCCAAGGGACAGCCCGCCAACCTCCTGGCCAGCGCGCTGAGTCCGGCCACAGGCGATTTGTACCGTTTTGGGCTGAGCATTCCTTTTTCTACGGCGCGGATCGACCGCTTGGCGTTTTATAAAACGCTCACCGACCTTTCCGTCTCCGATCTGAGCCGTTTCGAACTGTATGAGGACATCGGCGGCGACGGGGTAGCGGACGGCTCCGCGATCCCGGCAACCGCGACCATGATCGGCGACAGCCTGATCTTTTCCGGTCTCAACCTGTCACTGGGCAGCCCCGCTCCCCAGTATTATCAGGTACGGGGTACGGTGCGTCTTCCCCGGCTGGGTGTTCAAATGGCACTCAATTTGGGAGGCAGAGGTTTAAGCGGAACCTTTGTCACCACCGACTATACGGAGCCGATAAAACAGTCTGCCGGGCAGATAGCCGGTGCGTTGCATACGGTCGAACACAATGCCGTGGGGGACGTCAACGGGGATTTTCGGCTCAACGTGACGGACGTCGTTCGGGTGGTGCGGGTGATCATCGGGACCGCGCAGATCGAAGGCGACATCCGTACCTTTGACGTGGACGCAAACGGTCGTGTGGATGTGTCCGATGTAGTAACGATGATCCAACGTATTTTGTTTTAAACCACGCGCCGTTCTCTGGCAAGCATCATGTTTGCCCCGTGTTTCGTATACACCCTTCTTGACGTTCCGGCCCTCAAAAGCGCCATATCCTCCTGCCAGAGTTCG